>NZ_JAUBPW010000031.1:0-75787 GCF_036700965.1 Microcoleus sp. Pol8_D6
CTTGGTAATTTACTTTCATACAATCGTCCTTTTGCTAGAAGTGCTATTGTAGCATATTTTTGGAGAAGTGGTATTACTATCAGCCCCGATCGCAGATATCCCCCAAGACAACCAAAACGATCGCACTTTCCCCCTCCCAGAAAACTTACCCCCCGTCAGAAATTGGGTACAGCGCACCAAAGAAATCGACACCTTAAAAACCCTAATTGTTGAACCCCATCTTGTAGGGGCGGTGCCCCCGTGCCCGCCCTGGGGGGTTCCCATCGCCATCTCAATAGTCGGATTACCGGGCATCGGCAAAACCACCCTCGTCAGCCAACTAATTCGCCAACTCCACACAGAAAAAACCCCCTTCACCTGCGCTACTTGGCAATCCTTGCAATCTGCAATAGGCAAAGCACCCCCCTGCGATCGCACAATTGACTCCCTGCTATTCACCCTCTCCAACGGCGACATCACCACCGCCGTCAATCCTCAAGAAGACTCTTTCCAAAAGAGCGAAAAACTGATAAAAGTTCTCAAAGCTAAACCTTGCTTGCTCGTTTTCGATCGCGCCGACACACTTTTGAAAGCTGGAGAGGCAAAAGCGGCTGGTTATTTCGCCGAGGATTGTGCAGAATATGCTTGGTTATTCAAACAACTATTAGAAACAGAACATCAAAGCAAAATTATATTTACCAGTCGCGAAAGCTTAGCCGAATTGCCACCAACAGTCACCCGCGAAATCCAGCTAAACGGATTGGCTCAAGATAGCGCAGTTGCCCTATTGCAATCTTTTAATTTGACTGCGAATGCAGAGGAATTAGCCGAAATGGGCGATCGCTATTCAGGACATCCCAAAGCGTTACAACTCGTAGCAGCCTTGATTCGAGACGATACCGAGTTTCAGGGAAATGTGGGGATTTTTCTGCACCAGAGAGACTGGTTGCTGATTCGATATCTTGAAAGAGCGATCGATAAAATGATAGCACGTCTGGGCGACGGCGAGCAAACTTGTCTCAGCCGAATTTCTGTCTATCAAACCTCAGAATATCCGCTATCTTTTGCAGGGATTAGCGCTCAAATGCCAGAAGTTAGCAAATATGAACTTAAAGAAAGTATTATTCAGGCCTTCAAGCGACGACAATTGCTATATTACGATCGCCACCTCAAATCCTATCACTTGCATCCGCTAGTTCGAGAAAAGGGCGAGTACCTGCTAAGTCAAAACGCTGAAAATCTCCGTACCGCCCACAGCCAAGCCTATAATTATTATATCAGCATTCCCCTCAAAGCAAAATCAGAATGGCAAGAAATCGAGGATATTAAGCCGCTAATCAGAGCGCACTATCATGCTTCTCAAGCAGGAGATTTAGATGCGGCAAATGCGATTATTTCTGAAGTTTGTGAGTATTTGCGACAGGGGAATTGTGCAGAGTTAGTGCGTGCAAATCTACCGTTGCCATTGTTAACGGAAGTAAAAAATATAACTTTGTAGGGGCGGGTTCACCGACAATAATTGCCCAAAACCCACAATCTCGTAAACCCGCCCCGCGCCAGTTCAACCACTAGAATAAATCCCTCTTTCTTGCAGTTGCTGCATAAAAAACTCTTCCAAACTAGGCTTAGCCAAATTCATGGCAATTAGCTGCCCTCCCGTACCACTCAGACTAGAAATAAACTCCTTCGGCTCGCCCTGCAAATGACCGTACCACAAATCATTATCAACTTCCATATCCGGTATCCATTTTTTCAGGATATTCAAGTGGCCGCCCCTACCTTCAACCCGGTAAGTTTCAGTATTACCCAAGAGTTCGTCGATCGCACCAATGCAGATTAACTCACCCTTCGCTAAAATTGCCACTCGATCGCAAATCTTCTCCACATCAGACAATATATGCGAATTAAAAAAAATTGTTTTTCCTTGATTTTTCAGCGATAAAATTATCTCCCGCATCTGATAGCGCCCCATCGGATCTAAACCAGACATCGGCTCATCCAAAAATACCACATCTGGATTGTTAATCAAAGCTTGAGCCATGCCGATCCGTTGCAGCATTCCCTTAGAATACTGCCGCAACTGTTTTTTTATTGCCGCCGATTGAGATAGCCCAACTAAATCTAACAAATTCGGAATTCGCTGCCGCTGAATCGAGGGGGGAATTTCAAACAAGCCCGCCGCAAATTGCAAGAATTCCCAGCCCGTGAGATAATCGTAAAAATAGGGATTTTCTGGCAAATAGCCGACTCGCTGCTTCACAGCGCGATCGCCCAAAGGCCTCCCCAACAGCAGCGCCCGCCCAGAAGTGGGGCGCACTATACCCAGCAAAGTTTTCAGCAGCGTAGTTTTCCCCGCTCCATTTTGCCCTAACAACCCGAAAGTTTCCCCCTCAGAGACAGTCAGAGTGCAATTTTTGAGCGATTCAATTTTTTCATTCATCCAGAAGCCGGTACGGTAGAACTTCCCCAGATTAAATGTTTCCACCACAGGGGTAGCTCCGTGCATCTCGGTGGGATTTGGCGCGTCTATAAGAGGTTCCATTTTCGTAAGCGAAATAAGTAGCACCTGATTATATTCTATTGCATCAGTTCAGTAATAATCGCTCTTTTTAATGTTAAACTAATATTAGCTGTACTGAAAATATTCTGAATATGGATCGTTCAAAAATTATTGCTATTATCACTGGGGTGATTTCTATAATTTTAGCAGTAGCCTACCTGCTGCTCGTCACCCTCCTCGACTTCCGAGGCGAAATGCTGCCCGCACCTCAAAGTCAGTTGCCAGTCTCCATGCCAATTCAGCAATTAGCTAATGCTAATCTGACTTTCCGAGTACATTAGTTATTGGTTATTGGTTATTAATCATTGCAATAATAACTAACAACTAACAACCAACAACTGCCAGCTAACAACTAACTAATACACATGAATTGCTTTCATCATGTGATATGCAACTAGCAACTGCGTCAAAGCTAGTGGGTAACTTTGCAAAACTTCGCCAGTTGTGCCGATAAGTTTGCCAATTTCCGGGTTGCCTTGGGCGGAGCAAAATCCCCGCAGGTGTGGCAACTCGCTACACAACATCATTTCCAGTTCGTTTACTTGCTCGCTGGTAGCGTGCGAGTCTACTTCCAAAACGTCAACTGGTTTGCCCATATCCCGATCAAGTCCCAAGCGAATTGCAGGTTTAAAACTCTCGCTGCCTCGACCTAAAATCTCAGTAAAATCAGGGTGAGGAATTGTCGGTCTGAGCACTAAACGGACGCTCAAATTTGATTCATTATCCGCTTCGGGCGGGTAAAAACTAACTACAACGTCAGCCGATTTGCGCTGAGGACGAATGAAGTCTTCCGAGTCCGGTTCCCGTTTTTTTATTTCTGCAAGCACCTGTTCTTCAGTATAACCGCGCTTCATAATATCGCGCTTAACTTTCCACTGAGTTCGCAACTCTTCGGGAGGAGCAAGATACACTTTTACGTCGTAAGAATCGCGGATTGTTCGGGTTGCGTAACCCAGCAAACCTTCAACTATTACAAATTTGCTGGGCTTGATGTATTCCGGTGGGTCGAATGTACCTGTGGTGTGGTTGTAGATGGGTTTGAGAATTGCTTGTCCGGTACGCAGCAGACTGAGGTGCTGCTGCATGATGTCGAGGTAATTGCAGTCGGGATGCAATGCTGTGATTCCGATTTCTGCCCGCTGCTTTCTGTCGTAGCGATGATAGTCGTCAGTGCAAATCACAGTGACATTTTCTGGCCCCAATACTTGGGCAATTCCCCGAGTCAGGGTGGTTTTGCCCGCTGCGCTGTCTCCGACAATACCGAGAATAATTGGTCGATCGCTCATTGTTTTTACCCGGACGCACAATAGCAAATTTTGTTGTCAATCTTAAATCTTATCAAAGTTGTGTTCGATCCGATCGCTCGGTTTGACTTGATCCCCCGGAGTCTCCCCAATATGTAAAAATATTGTTATATTTCTTAATATAATGCGGCACCGGAGACTCAGGGAACATCTGATTAAAAAATCACGCCCATTTCTCAACCGCCCAGGAGCTCGATCCTACTTTTGAATCTAGCTCCGCGTCAAAATTTCGGGAAAATTCCCCCTGCAAAGTGTCCAGGTAGTCTCCTTTGTCTTTTGTAGTGCAAATTGCAGCGGTGGGGTTCGTGGGATATTTTTGGTTTCAAAACTTGCCAGCAAGTAGTGAATCAATTTGCCAGTCAATCAATCGATGCTGAGGCCGATCGAATTTACCCGCAATATGAAATTTTAGCCCCAGCTTTCGCTGTTTTGACAAATTAGTATAATAAATTTGAGTTCAGGAGGCAATCATGCCCTCACAAACCTGTTTTTTTCCTCTTGCTTGGCTTCGGCAGTGCGTCTTTCCGTGAAAAAAAAAATAGGTTTGGACGCACCTGTGCGTAATTTATAAAAATAAACAAATTTTAAGTTTAACTAAGCCCGTAGCAAGCCGATGAATCAATTATCTTCAGAAAAATTAAGGGGCAGTATTTTAATTGTGGACGACAGTCTTAACAATTTATTGTTAATGGAGCTGATATTATCCAGGAAAGGCTATAAAGTAGAAGCTGCATCTAGCGGTCAACAGGCACTCGATGCTGTGGATTTGGCTCAGCCTGACTTGATTTTGCTCGATATTATGATGCCCGATATGGATGGCTATGAAGTTTGCAGTCGCTTGAAAGCGAACGCTAGCACTCGTGGCATTCCCATTATTTTTTTGACTGCTGTGGTAGAAGCTTCTGAGAAGGTGAAAGCCTTTAATGCTGGCGGGGCAGACTACATTACTAAACCTTTTCAAACCGTAGAGGTGGTAGCTAGGGTAGAAAATCAATTGCGGCTGCGGGAACTAGAGTTGCAACTGAGGGATAAAAATCTGATGTTGCAGCAGGAAATCGCCTATCGGGAACAGGCAGAAATGGAAACGCGCTTGCTGTTGGAAAAAACCAAGTCTCAGAAAGAAAAAATTGAAGAATTGCTATTAAATATTTTGCCGAAACCGATTGCAGATCGCTTGCAGGAGGGACAAAGCATAATTGCTGACAGCTTTTCGGATGTCAGCGTTTTATTCGCCGATTTGGTGGGATTTACGAATTTTGCCTCTCAAAAAAGTGCGGCAGAAACGGTGAAAGTTCTGAATCAAATTTTTAGTCTATTTGACGAGTTATCGTTACGGCACGGTTTGGAGAAAATCAAAACTATGGGTGACGCTTACATGGTAGTCGGCGGTTTGCCCGAACCGCAGGAAAATCACGCTTTGGCGATCGCCCAAATGGCACTGGATATGCAAGCTGCTGTCGCTAGCTTCAATGTCGAAAACAATCACAACTTTAGTCTCCGCATTGGGATAAATATTGGTGGGGTGGTGGCGGGAGTCATTGGTTTAACTAAATTTAGTTACGATTTGTGGGGCGATACAGTAAATGTTGCTCAGCGGATGGAATCAAGCGGTATTCCGGGGGAAATTCAGGTGACTGCTGCGGTTTATGATCATTTAAAAGATAAATTTTTGTTTAAAAAACGCGGTGCTGTTGAGATTAAAGGTAAAGGAGAAATGATCGTTTATTTGTTGGTGGGGCAAAATTAGTTATTAGTCAGTTGTCAGTTGTCAGTTGGTAGGGGCGGTGACCCTGTGCCCGCCCTCTTAGTTGACAGTTGACAGTTGACAATGCCCAATTCCCCATTCCCAATTCCCAATTCCCAATTCCCAATTCCCAATTACCACTCATCGTTGCGTTTGTTGCTGTAAGTTTCCCAGTCGTCTTGTTGCGGCGGCGGCTGATACAAAGGTTCTGGTTGTATTTCTGATTCCAATTCTGCTGACATTTCTAATTCTGGTTCCGATTCTTGCTGATAAATGTTCAGAGGTTCGACAACGCGGGCGATCGCATCTTTGACAAATGCTTTGACAAACTCGTCTTTCCGATTTAACTGAAACTGCCTTTGCACAACTTCGGTGATGCCACCATCGCCCCAATCTTGGTCATGGCGGAAATATTCAATAAAACTTTTACCAGCAATTCTGGTTAAATAAGCGGCACTGACTGCTTGAATTGCTTTGCCCAGTACAAACCCGGCCACGCTTAACTGCAGCGCCCTAGACACTACTTGAATTACACCTTCAACTATTCCCAAACTTGCTAGGGTTTTTGCTAGAGACAATGCCAATTCTTTGGCGCGGTCGATATTTAATTCGCAGCCGTAAATCTTGGCAATTTCTACTACCATTTGAGCGTTAACTGCTGCTGTCGCTAACAAATCCACAACTGGCAAAGGCGTGACAGCAATTACTCCGGCTCCGATCCACTGAAATCGCTCTACTGCCTTATCAGCTTGCCGCCTTCTTTGAGCGTCAATTAACTTACGCGCTTGGTCTCCCAAGTGCTGAGATTGCAGCAAAATATTATCCGCAATTAAGTCTTCGCCTTCGGCTCGCAAAATCGCAGCGACGCGCCGAATTAATGGCATAATATCCGGGTCTGGCTGAAAAATTGTGCCATCTTCTAGTACAACTTTTTGCGGATTGGCGCTAATGGCGACTACATCCATTGCTGATACAAAACCTTTGACTCGCTGCCGCAGTCGATCGAGAATTTCATCTCTGTCGGTGTCGGGATAAAGGTCAACTTTATTAAAAACCACGATCGACCTTTTGCCAATTTCCGCCAAAGTCCGCAGCGGTTCGTACTCTGATTTTCGCAAATCGCCGTCCAAAACAAATAAGATCAAATCTGCCCTCGCCGCCAACTGCCTCGCCAATTCCTCTCTGTAAGTCCCCGCAACTCCCGCTTCCAAGATACCTGGGGTATCAGTAATTGCTAATTCTCGATCGATTCCTTTCAATTTCAGAGTGTAAGTTTCCCCAACTTCGGTAGTTCCCATCGGCGCACCCACCTGTCCCGCCATCCGCCCCACCAGCGCATTCACAGCGGAAGTTTTGCCCGCAGAACCGGTGCCGAAAACAACTACTCGAACGCTGCCGCGAGCCATGCTAGCTTCAATTTCGCGGGCTCTCAACAGCAAAGCTTGCCGCGCTACTTCATCTTGAATGCGATCAACTTGTTGCCGAATTGCTTTGAGATTTTCCGAAGCTGCTTCACTTTTCACAACAGGAATCTTCGGAGTAATCGGCCGTTTTCCCTTAACTTTCTGAGGGCGTTGCAGCAACCTAAAATAGTAAACCAGCGCAAAAATTAGCGTTCCCAAAAGTACAATTATCAGGAAAATCAGCAAATTAGCCAGCAGCGGAGAAGCAGACCACGCAACTTGACTGTAAAGCCCTGTTAAGGAACTCACCAGCCCAATAATCAGCCCCAGGGCGAGGCAGAAAGCAGCAATTAAGGTTAATAGGCGCGGCAAAGGCATGAGGGGAGTGGCAAATAAAAGGGTTATGCTTTGATTTTTACATTACGCCGATAGTCATCAGTCATTGCAAATCTAAAATCTAAAATCTAAAATGGCGAAGCACCCGTTAGCGTTAGCGAAGCGATCCGAAGAAAAGCCCGCCCCTACGGGGGCTACGCCAACGAAGAGGAGCGTACTGCGCGAGTCCGCAAATCGCGATTCTGTCCGACTGCGGGCGCGGTTTGCGGGGTTTTAGTGGTTAGCGGGTGCAGATGGAGTGCGATCGCCCTCTTGCTGCAATTGTAGCTTGCACAATAACTCAGCTACAGCTTATCACCCGCCGGAAGCGCAGATTGGTTTATTTGCATCTACCTACTTATTTATTCGGTGATTTATTTGATCACGAGTCTAGCAATACTTTTTTATTAAGAAACAAATATAACATTAAGTACAGAGAAACCCGGTTTTGTAACACCAGTGCCTCCTGGAAGCTCCGAAAGTAGAAACGAGAAACCGGGTTTCTTCGGCAGGGTAAGAGCATCCTAATTTACAAAAATTATCACATTAAATATCAATGCGGTACTCTCAAATCCGCCGCGAGTTAAGTTAGACTGAATTGTCAGTGCGTGAATTATTCACAGGTTAGCATCTATGCAGCTCAAACATCTGAATCAGCCTTCACAAGAACTCTCTACCTCTTGCGAGCATAACATCAAAGAGACCCAGCCACCAAAGCCCAATTATTTCACTCACATAGCCCGTTCCTTCCGCAACCTCAGTATTCACGACAAAATCTGCCGTGGGTACGCACTCGCTCTTTGTGTTGCGATTGGGGGAACGGCTGTCGGGATGTTGGTGGGCACTCATTACTATCGAATAACTAATAATCAAGTACACATTGATCGAGAAAGTCAGCTTTTAAATAAGTTGCAGGTGGCTTTACTGCGGACGCAAAACAGCCAAGAATGGCTGATTTACGGGATAAGAGAGCAGCCCCAAATATTTGACAGGAAATACCAACAGTTACAAAACAATAATTCTACTTTAAAAGTGTTGTTTTCAGAATTTAAGAAAAATAACTATCTGGAACACATTGAAGGGATAGAAAAAATTAGAAAAACTTGCGATTCGCTACTGGCTAATTATATTTATCCCCTAGAAATAGTTAATAAAAAAATTAGTAAGTTGCCAAATAACCCCGCTCAACAAAGTGTTAAACGTAAGTTACTGTCGAATTTCGATCAAGATAAAATAGGGTTGCAACTAGATAGGGCGGTCAATGATATAGCAGAAATTATCGATCGCGCCCAACAACAAGAAGATGCAGGGCGGGAGGATCTGCTGCGAGCCCAGGCGCTGCGGGTGCAAATAATTTTGGGTAGCATGGTACTGTCGATCGTCGTTGCAGCAGTGCTGGCGGGCTTCACCAGTCGGGCGATCGCCAAACCCCTCGCCGCTGTAACTAAAATCGCTCAGCGAGTGACTGAAGAATCTAATTTTCAGTTGCAAGTACCAGTTACCAGCACCGATGAAGTAGGAGTATTAGCAGCTTCCCTGAATCAACTGATTCAGAAAGTAAATCAGTTGCTCAAAGAATTGAAATCTGAACAAGAAAGCCAGATACTTCAAAATGAGAAAATGGCAACTTTGGGGCGGATGTTAGCCGGTGTTGCTCACGAAGTTAATAACCCAATCAATTTTATTTATGCCAATATCGCCCCAGCCAGAAATTATGTTGAAGATATTTTAGATTTGCTCAAAACTTACGAAACAGAAATTTCCCACCCCCCGGCCGCAGTAATCGCCAAAGGCGAAGAAATAGACATCGATTTTCTCAAAGAAGATTTGATCAAAATATTTGACTCGATGCAAGTAGGCGCTGAAAGAGCAAAAGCTATTATCTTAAGTTTGAAAGATTTTTCGCGCCTCGATGAGGCAGCCCCTCATCCCGTCGATTTGCACGCCTGCATAGACAGCAGTTTGCTGATTCTCAACAGCCGCATCAAACAGGGCATTGAAGTGGTGCGAAATTACGGGAATATTCCGACTGTGGAAGGCTATATGGGTTTGCTTTACCAGGTATTTGTGAACCTTCTCAACAATGCACTAGATGCTGTGGAAGAGAAAGCAAAAAGTGAGAAATCCAGCTCAGCCGAGGCGAAAAAACAATCGGCTTCGGAGTCAGGCAAACAGGAAGCACCGAGTTTTTCGCCGAGGATTGTGATTACTACAGAATACTTGGACGACGACTCAGTGCTAGTGCGAATTTCTGATAACGGTACGGGAATAGCACCAGAGAGCCAAGAAAAAATGTTTGAAACATTCTTTACTACTAAACCCAGAGGTGTAGGTACTGGTTTGGGATTGGCAATTGGTCGCGAAATTATCGTTAAGAAACACGGGGGGACAATTAACTTTTGGTCTGAGGTGGGAACGGGGACGGAATTTTCGATAGCCCTGCCGATTAAGCATGAGGATTTAAGGCAAAATACGCTCTTACAACCTCCAGTTGCTCGTGAATATAATTCCCTCGGCCACGAGAACGTGCCAACCAAGCCCAAAAAAAGAGGAACTGTAAAAACTTAAAAATTATTCGTTTTAATCCCTGTTTCAAAAAAGAATGTAACTGCAAGCACGCTCCGCAATCTGATGTCAGAATTCATTCCACATCTAAAATCTAAAATAGTATTAGATTGGTTACTGACCGAAAGCATCCAGGATACAAGCCCCCGGATTCATTCCTTCGCAGACTCAGGACCCAGAAATAAAAAACTTGTATCCGATGAAACTTGCCCCCCGAATTTATGCGTGGGGTCAATGCTTCAATTCTAAAATCTAAAATCTAAAATCTAAAATCTAAAATCGATTGACTGGCTGTCGCTACCCCACTAAATGAGTGATAATACCCAAATCACAACTATTTTCAGTAATCTTGAAAAACAGGAGTTGCTATAATTTAAAGTTGAGAAACAACTGTACGGAGCGAAAATGATGGGACTATTTGACCAAATTTTGAGCGCGATCGACAATCCCAACCAACAAGCAAGTCCCAATCAGTTGGGCAACATTATCGGTGCGGTAGAGCAGTTGAGCGGCAACCAGGGCGTCGATGCGGGTACGACTCAGTTGGCGATGTCGGTTTTGGGCGGATACGTGCGATCGGCATTGCAAGACGTGCGATCGCAGTCAGGAGACGCACAAGCTCAACAACTTGTCAACCAATTTAGCGGCACAAATCCCAATCCCCAAGCAGTACAGAGTTTGTTCGGAGCCGGCCAACTCACGCAGATAGTGGCCGATATCGCCCAAAGAACCGGTTTGAATAACGCCACAGTGCAGGCGATGATACCTGTTTTGGTGCCGCTCATACTGAATTTGCTACAAACCGGCGGCAACGCCCAAAATCCAGCCCAGGGCGGAAATCCCGTTTTGAATACGTTTTTAGATACAGATGGAGATGGCGACGTAGATATTACTGACGCAATGTCGATGGCTAGCCGCTTTTTGAATCAGCGCCGTTAATTTGGGATTTTGTAACCGCAGATATCAGCGGATGGACACAGATGAACGCAGATAGGATTTTATCTGCGTTCATCTGCGTTGATCTGGCTTCATCTGCGATTACAAAAACTCCTACTTTAACCCAAACCCAAATCAGTCACAGCACCAATACTGCTAGAAGAAACCAACTTAGCGTATTTAGCCAAAACGCCCCTAGTATAGCGAGGTTTAGGAGGCTGCCAAAGAGCGCGCCGCTGCTCCAATTCTGCATCAGAAACATTGAGCTGCAACAAGCGATTGTTAGCATCAATTGTAATCGAATCGCCCTCTTTTACCAGAGCAATTGTCCCGCCAACTTGTGCTTCTGGTGCAACGTGACCGACCACCATGCCGTAAGTTCCGCCAGAGAAGCGACCGTCAGTAATTAATCCTACAGAATCGCCCAAACCGGCGCCAATAATTGCCGAAGTTGGTGCTAACATTTCGCGCATTCCCGGCCCGCCTTTGGGCCCTTCGTAGCGGATGATAATCACATCTCCAGCTTGAATTTTGCCGGCTAAAATTGCATCCAAACAATTTTCTTCAGATTCAAATACCCGCGCCGGGCCGGTAATTTGCGGTTTTTTAACGCCAGTAATTTTAGCAACGGCTCCTTCTGTTGCCAGATTTCCCCTGAGAATTGCTAAATGTCCTTGGGCGTACATCGGGTTGTTCCAAGGGCGGATGACATCTTGGTCGGTGCGGGGTTCGGCTGGAATATCTGCTAACACTTCGGCAACAGTTTGACCGGTAATTGTCAGCGCGTCTCCGTGCAGCAAACCCTTTTCTAGCAGCATTTTCATTACTTGAGGAATGCCGCCGGCTGTGTGCAAATCGGTTGCTACGTATTTGCCGCTGGGTTTGAGGTCGCACAGCACTGGTACTTTTGCTCGAATAGTTTCAAAATCGTCGAGGGAAAGTTCAACTCCGATCGCATTGGAAATGGCTAATAAATGCAGCACAGCATTAGTTGAACCGCCGACTGCCATGATGACGGCGATCGCATTTTCAAAGGCCTTGCGCGTCAAAATTTGGCTCGGTAACAACTGTTTGCGGACAGCTTCCACCAGCACTTTTGCAGATTCAGCAGCGCTGTCAGCTTTTTCGGCATCCTCAGCAGCCATTGTCGAAGAATAAGGCAAACTCATACCCATCACTTCAAAAGCGCTCGACATGGTATTTGCTGTGAACATTCCGCCGCATGAACCCGCACCGGGACAAGCTTTTTGTTCGACTGCATTGAGTTCTGTTTCGTCAATTTTTCCCGCGCTGAATTGACCGACTGCTTCAAAAGCGCTGACAACGGTTAAATCTTTTCCGTTGTGGTGTCCTGGTTTGATCGTGCCACCGTAAACAAAAATAGCAGGAATGTTCATGCGGGCGATCGCAATCATCGCCCCCGGCATATTTTTATCGCAACCGCCGACAGCCAGCACCCCGTCCATACTTTGGCCGTTGCAAACAGTTTCGATGGAATCAGCAATCACATCTCTCGACACCAGAGAATATTTCATCCCTTCTGTTCCCATCGAGATCCCGTCGCTGATAGTAATCGTACCGAACATCTGTGGCATCGCCCCAGCTTCCTTTGCACCCGCAATAGCCCGCAAAGCGAGGTCGTTCAATCCCATATTGCAGGGCGTAATCGTGCTGTACCCGTTGGCAATCCCCACAATCGGCTTGGTGAAATCGCCGTCACCAAAACCGACTGCCCGCAGCATTGCTCGGTTGGGCGCGCGCTGCACACCTCCAGTCACAGCTTGGCTTCTCAAATTTTCAGGCATTTTAAAATTTCCTTTCTCTGTTGTCTGTTGTTCTGTTGTCTGTCGCTGTTTTGCTTTTAGGACTAAGGCCAAAGGGCATCGGGACCATCGACTTGTAGGGTGCTCTACTATTTTGATTTTTAACCGATTATCAAGGGTTTCGCATAGTAGAGCACGTGACTACCTGTGACACGCTTGCCTTAGTCCTGTCTTTGCTGCTGGCTGTTTTACTGCCCAGTGCCGAGAGTTTTACGCTATTTTTAATTTTCTCAGAAGCGTTGATATTTTTGACACTCCCCACGGCCCAAGCCGGAGGATTCTCCAAGACAAACTTGGAAGGGACAGGCAAAAGTCCCCCTAGACGCTCAAAACAACTACCAGTAACAGAGGTATTGCAATTGCGCTTACTTTTAAATTATTTTCGCTTTCTGAGTCCACCACAAAAGCCACGTAGGTACGCTCCTCATCCTGCCATTAATTGCCCTTTAAGTATTCCGCATCACAGGCGGCTCCGTTGCCGGGATTTCTCGCCCTCTAGGATGATTCCTCGCGTAGATGGTTGTTCTTACTTGCTACTCAAACTATATCAAATACTGAAGGCGGTTGAAACCGCTACCGACTTATCCCCACGGCCCAAGCCAGGGGCTTGCGTCTCGTTCTTTGGTCAGACCTTTTAACAGGCAGTGGCACCGCAGTGTCCCGAAAGCAATGCAAAAATTCTACAGATACTACAGCGTGCAGGGTGAATACCGTGTTTATCTGGGATGATGTGGTAACACCCATCACTCTAACGTTTAAAAAAAATTGCGAGGCGAATGACATGGAGGCCGATCGAATTCTGAGGCAATATGCGGCCGGAGAAAGAAATTTTCGAGAAATTAACCTCGCCGGGGCCGACTTAAAAGGGGTAAACCTCAGCGAGGCTAACTTTACCAGAGCGAATTTCCAAGACGCAAACCTCAAAGGCGCTAACCTGACAGGAGCGAACTTGCGCGAGGTGAAATTGGCAGGGGTGGACATGACAGAAGCCAACCTCAGCGAAGCAAATCTCATCGGTACCGATTTGAGCCGTGCCAATCTCAGCGGGGCTAACCTGATGGGAGCCAACCTGCGCGGCTCAATGGCCAGAGAAGTCAACATGACCAAGGCTAATTTGACTGAAGCTAATTTGACCGAAGCCAACTTTACCGAAGCGAATTTGTTTGCGGCCAACTTAACCGACGCTAGCATGATTCGCATTAATTTGATGAAGGCAAATTTGAGTTGGTCAACTCTCAAAGCGGTAAACCTGACAAATGCCATTCTCAGCGAGTCGCTTTTAGAAAGAGCTAACCTGAATCAGGCAATTCTTAGCGGGGCGATGCTGAGCGGGGCCAACCTGACTGGTGCAGACTTGCGCCAAGTAACGATGATTGGAGCTAATCTCACCGAAGCTAATCTGAGCAATGCTAATTTGAGAGTTGCTAATGTGAGTTGGTCAACGCTGGCAAGAGCTAATTTGAGCGGTGCTAATTTGTACCGGGCAAAGCTGTGCTGGTCTAATTTTAGCGGGGCTATTTTGGTGGAAGCGGTTTTGATTGATGCTAATCTCAATCGAACTAACTTCCGCGATGCAGATTTGAGGCGGGCAATTATGCCCGATGGCACGACTAATGATTCTTAAAATTTGACTGTTAACTGTTAACTGTTGACTAATGACTAATGACTAATGACTATCACTGAATTATTGATGTTGGGTGCGGCGGGAATTTTTGCCGGAATTCTAGCTGGATTTTTGGGTATCGGCGGCGGTACGGTGCTCGTGCCTTTGTTGGTGGCTCTCAATTACGCTCCGGTGGAAGCGGTTGCTACTAGCGGTTTGTCGATCGTCATTACAGCTATTTCTGGCAGCATCCAGAATTGGCGCATGGGCTACCTCAACTTGAGTCAAGTCGCAGGCATCGGATTTCCCGCCGTCATCACCGCACAAATCGGTGCTTATTTGGCGGGGATATTTCCGCCTTACTTGCTGTTACTTACTTTTGGGTTGTTGCTGTGGTTGAATATTTATTTGATTGAAGTTCGCAAGCACCTGACAGCTAAGAAGAAAGCGGAACTAGAACAAGGGGGACTGGGAGGACAAGCGGGACAAGGAGAAAATGCTCAATTACCAATTACCAATCACGAATTACCCCATAATTCAAATATTTTATTCCATCCAACTTTTGCTAAAATTGCCACCGGCAGTGCGGCGGGTTTATTAGCGGGTTTGTTTGGCGTAGGCGGCGGCGTAATTATGGTTCCCCTGCAAATTTTGCTATTAGGAGAAAGCATTAAAACTGCAATTCAAACCAGCTTGGGCGTCATCGTCATCACGGCAATTTCGGCGACGGCGGGACACGCGGCGCGCGGGAATGTTTTGTGGGTTGTGGGGTTAATTCTTGGCGGCGGCGGTTTGTTGGGCGCGCAGGTGAGCACGCGGTTTTTGCCGAGATTGCCCGATCGTATTGTTAGTTTAGCTTTTCGATCGCTCTTGGCAGTGTTATCGATTTATGTTTTCTGGCAAGCTTGGCAAAAATTTAGTAACGGGTAATTTCTCATTGGTAAGGTGCGCGGCCCGGCGCACCCTACAAAAGACTGCGGGAAGATGCCCGCGCTGCACCCTACGAAAAACGAATAAGTAAGACTAATTTGCTGATAGTTTCTTCACGGCGCGAGTCAGACGCTGCAAATAAGGCTTGACAATTTCTTGATTTTGTCTCTGCAACTCGGACACTTGCTGCTGCAAATGATGAATCTCGGTTTGCAGCATCCCTGTGTCTATTGTGGGTCGATCGAGCAAGTCCTGCAATTGCTGGAGAGAACCTTGGATTGTATCCAAGTCTACTTCGTTCGATCGCTCCTGTAACTGAGCCGTAATAGTTTTAACTTCAGTTAACTGTTCGCCCATCAATAAAAATCGGACGTTGACATTTTCCCAATCATGCTCTCTGAGGGCGCTATTTTCCAAAATGCGGAGTTTTTGCTGCAAATCGGACAGGGTGGTGTAGAGTTCCTGAGAGTCGGCCGGAAGCGCCTGGGCTTGGCGTTCGAGGGAGGCTACGGCAGCTTGTACCTCGGCGATGACGCCGGATTCCAAGCCGAGGAGTTTCTGCTGCAAGTCGGAGACGGCGGTGTAGAGTTCCGCAGGTTCTCCAGGTAGTATCTGAACTTGCTGCGAGCGACGTTCTACTGCGGCCTGTACGTCCGTAATCGCAGAATTTGCCTTTTGTTGAATTTGTTGCTCGAAACGCTGGCGATTGGCGAGATTTATCGAGAGTGCTGCGGTTAAAGGGGCGGCAGCGTAGACAATTTGGCCCGACAATCCTGCAGCAATCGTGCCAATAGCGGAACCAGCAACAGAGGCGTATTCTACCAATTCTAGCCAGTCCGGCTGGTTCGGAGCACTTCTGGAAGCTGGGAATGATGCTTTTTCAATCTTCTGCATAGCCTTTTAGTCGTAGTCGGATAGATGGCGATACCGACATGATAAAAGCGATCGGCAAATAAATCAGGCCTATTTGTCAAAATTTCCTGATTGTGGTATTTTCATTGACCGAAAGCATCCAGGATACAAGCCGCCGGATTCATCCGTGGAGAAATAAAAAACCTGTATCCGATGAAACTTGCCCCCAGAATTTATCCGTGGGGTCAATGCTTCAATCCTTTAATCTAAAATCTAAAATCTAAAATCGATTGACCTCCTGCCGAATACGTTTTGCGTTTAAAACGCTCAGTCTCAGGTAAAATTCAGGATTAAGTCGATCGCTCAAAACAGTTAACCAATAACCGTTAACCGCCATCTGCCAGGAGTATACAGAAAATGGGTCTTAAGATTATTGAAAGCTACGATAGCAGTTTTGTCCTCGAACCAGAGGCTAAAACTGCACTGTTCGGTTTATTAACCGGTGAAAGCTTTGTCAAACAAATAGCGCTACAATTGCAATGCTCGCGCATTGAGTTTGCCGAGTTACTTTTTCAGCCAGTCCCTTACAGCAGCGAGACGCCGAAGGGAATGCCTGCTGAATTTGAAAAGTATCATCAATCGAGCGATTTTGCGATCGTCAACGTCCCCCCTAATTTCATGTTCCAAGCCAAAATATTTAAACCCAGCCGCCTCTGTGCAATTTATCGAGTTTTCAAGAGTTAAGTAAAGGCTGGTTAATCTGTGGTTTAATCTTAGATCTAAAATCTAAAATCTAAAATCGGATGACAGAAGACATTCAATCTCTCGCCAGCTTAGAATTCATTCCATACATAGACTCTGAGGGGAAATTGCCCGATTTTGTCCAGGGAAAAATCGGCGTTTACGCGATTTTTGACAGCGAGAAAGTCCTGCAATTTGTCGGCTATTCTCGCGACATTTACCTCAGCCTCAAACAGCATTTGGTACGCCAGACCCAATATTGCTACTGGCTGAAAGTTCAAACTATTGACAAGCCCAGCCGCACAATTCTAGAAAGTATTAGAGAAAGTTGGATTGCCGAAAACGGTTCCCAACCCCAGGGTAACGATGCCGATGCTGCCAAGTGGAACGATCCCATCGACACCAAAACTGTAATGACTGCCCAAGAAACGGCAAATTATGAAGGTATATTCGCCGATGAAATTGCCAAAGATAAATTGTTGAAAAATGTCGCGCGGCGGGTGGAAAATGAAATTTTCGCGCTGCTGAAAGCTCGGGGCGTAACTGAAGAAATCCGGTTTAATCCTAAGCTGAAAACTAGCGGATTGCTGGATTTAAAGTAAATACAAACTCAGGACTTTAGTCCTTATTACGCCCCTGTTTGTAGTAAGGAGTTTAGTCCTCTCTTTCAGGGCTAAACTCCTTACTGCGAACTTATAATATTTAAAATATTTTAACATTTAATATCGTTTCCGGTGGCATCGGTATTGTTCAAATTTCCAAACAGTCAACAGTCAACAGTCAACAGTCAACAGTCAACAGTCAACAGTCATTCCGGTGCAACCGGAATTGATTTAACAGATATCGGAATCTGCAAAATTAACTCGGTTCCTCGGCCCGGAGCAGAAGTACAACTGATTTGACCTCGATGTTTTTCCACTACAATATCGTGACTGATGGCCAACCCTAATCCAGTACCGCGACCTACAGGTTTCGTAGTAAAAAATGGGTCAAATATCTGGTGGCGCACTTCCTCACTCATCCCACAACCGTTATCGGCAATGTGAATAACAACGGATTTATAGTTTTGAGTGGCTAATATTGAATCTTGATTGTGCAGCGCAGCTTCTGAGTCAAAACCTACTGAAGTGCTGATGGTAATTTTTCGGGGAGACGATTGATTTTCCAGGGCATCAATAGCATTAGTTAGCAGGTTCATGAACACTTGATTTAACTCACTCGCATAACAGGTGACTCTTGGCAGTTGGCTGTAGTTTTTAATGACCTCTATCTCACCAGCTTTGTTTGCTCCCTTCAGCCGATGTTGCAAAATAACTAAAGTATTGTCAATGCCTTCATGAATATCCACTGGCTTGTACTTTTGTTCGCCAAGGCGGGAGAAGTTCCGCAAAGACATTACAATTTCGCTAATCCGAGAAGCACCCTCTGTCATCGAATTCAGCAGTTTTGGATAATCCTCTGCGATGAATTCCGGTTGAATCTCATCCAATTCGCCGATAATTTCTGCAACGGGGTGCGGATAGTAATGGCGGTACAATTCGACGAGGCGAAGCAAATCTCGTGCATACTCCGCCGCTAGAGCAATATTGCCGTAGATAAAGCTGACGGGATTGTTGATTTCGTGAGCAATTCCTGCAGCTAGCTGACCTAAAGAAGCCATTTTTTCCTTCTGTATTAACTGAGCTTGAGTTTTCTTTAGTTCAGTTACGCTTTGTTCGAGTTGCTGGGCGTAGGATTGTGTTTGCTGGAACAACTGGCGCTGCACGAGTTGATTTGAAACTCGAGCCAAAACTTCTAGTTCGTGAAACGGTTTTGTGATATAATCTATACCACCAACTTCAAAGGCTTTGACTTTATCTAATACTTCATTCAAAGCACTAATAAAAATAACCGGAATGTCCTTGGTTGTGGGAGAAGCTTTCAATGCTTGGCAGACTTTGTAGCCGTCCATACCGGGCATCATGATGTCGAGCAAAATCAAGTCAGGAGGAGTTAACTCGATCGACCGCAGCGCTAGTTTGCCGTCGGGGGCGGTGCGTGTTTTGTACCCTTGCTGCGAGAGTATTTGAGCTAAAAGTTGCAAATTAGCCGGAATATCATCAACAATTAAAATATTCCCTTTTATGACGGGAGTTGGTTCGTAATTCATATCTAGTTCGGTAAAATAACCTTTATATAGCAATCCTTGCAGGAGTCGTAAATTTTTGACCCCATCCCAACCCTCCCCTTATCAAGGAGAGGGAGTAAGAAATTCACAAATGATTTAGGATGGCTATAGGTTTGTAGTGAGTACGATCGCCAGATCGCGTTTTATGAGGACGATCGTACTCATTACAAACCTATCTCATATCCTGATTATTTTGGTTCGGGATGGATGAGAGCTAGTATTTGATTGAACTGAAACTCGTTAGCCAAGGCGGCTAGAGCGCTAGCTAAAGCGTCATTACGATCGCGAATTTGCTCAATGTGGATCAGAATTAACTCTAAATCGCACTCAATTGTGGCTTTCTCTAAAGCTGCCAGCCAATCTGCTGGTAAAGCTGCCAGACTCTCTGGAGTCGGAGCCTCAATTTGAGTTGAATCGGGAACACTCTCCGGTTCACCGTAAATGTAACGCACTCCCAGATGTTTGTGCAGGGTGGCAAAAATTTCTGTATCTCGAAAGGGTTTGTGGATAAAGTCATCGCAATCATCTGATACAGTAACGGTTTGCGTTTCCTCGGCGTTACTGGCACTCACGGCAATAATTGCCGTAGCATGACCTTTAACGGTGGCTTTAATGCGTTTGGTCGCTTCATGTCCATCCATCACGGGCATCCACATATCCATAAAAATTAAGTGTGGCTCAAAACTCGACCACATTTCAATAGCTTCCATGCCGTTGCTGGCTTCTTCGAGTTCAAAGTCAAAGACAGCGAGGAGTTTAATCAGCAATTGGCGGTTGTCTAATTGATCGTCCACAATCAAAATACGATAGCGTGGCTGGTTGCGTTCCAGGGCTATCACCCGACGCGGTGGCTGTACGGGTTGAGTCGCCGGGGCATCAACGGCGCTGATGGGAATATCAAACGCGAAGGTGGTGCCGCGTCCTACTTCACTGCGTACAGTAATCAGGCCGCCCATCAGCTTGATAAACTGTTGGCTGATAGCGAGTCCCAAGCCTGTTCCTTGCTGAGATTTAGTTCCTGTTTTGGTTTGCACAAAGGCTTGAAAAAGCTGATCTAGCTCATCAGCAGCTATGCCGGAACCCGTGTCTTCTATTTCAAAATGTAATTGGTAATTACTGATTGGCACTTGCTGATTTTCACCGTCTATAAATGCACCTACTCTTAACCTAATTACTCCGTATTTCGTAAATTTAATGGCGTTAGAAAGCAGATTAATTAAAACTTGACGTAACTTCATTTGATCTGTTTGCACGTATTCGGGAGTTTCGCTAGAGCAGTCAAATATTAACTGTAATTGTTGCTCCCTTGCCTGGAGTTGAAACATCTCTTCCAAATCGTTCAGCAGGCTGCTTAATTTAAAATCAGTTGGGTTGATTGTAATGCGCCCCGCCTCTATTTTTGCTAAATCTAATATTTGATTGATCAGAGCTAGCAAGTGCTCTCCGCTGCGGTTGATGATGCGGATATTTTCCTGTTGTTCGCGAGTCAGGTTGGTAGAGCGCTGCATCAATTGGGAGAATCCCAGAATTGCGTTTAGCGGGGTGCGTAGTTCGTGGCTCATATTTGCTAAGAAAGTGCTTTTGGCAAGGTTGGCAGCTTCTGCGGCCCAGGCGGCTTGTTGGAGCTGTACTGCTTGCTGTTGAGTGGCTTCTAGCAATTGAGCTTGTTGTAAGGCGACTCCCAATTGAGTGCTAATTTGCAGCCCAATATTGATTTCTGCTTCGCGCCAAGTGCGGGAGCCAGAATTTTGATAGCTGGCGAGCAAACCCCAAAGTTGACTGCCACAAAATATGGGAAAAATAACGTATGCTCTAGCTTGAAATTGTTTTAAAAGTTCTAGGTAACAAGGACTTAAACCAGCGCTGTATATGTCTTCAATTATGCGGTAAGGAACGCCTCTAGCATACATACCGCCTTGATTTTTTTGTAGATAGGTATCCAGCACTGGTGTACCGCCGGCTTGCATAGTTTTGACGGTACAGCGAGAGTCTTCGACGAGAGTATTTGGCACATTAAAATCGTCGGCTTGTGGGATCAGAGACTTCCAGCCGGCAGCCATTGACTCGGCAACAAATTCCCCACTCCAATCAGGATTAAAGCGATAGATACCGACACGATCGCATTTTAGGGTTTGTCGCAGTTCCGAGGTTGTGGTTTTGAATATTGTGTCAATATCTAAGGATTGACGGATGCGATCGATCGATCGGGCGATGGCTTGTTCTCCCTGGGCACTTTCTCGCAAAGCTGACTCGGCTTGTTTGCGATCGCTAATATCTAAGACAGTGCCGAACAAACGGATCAACTGCCCTTTTTCATCATAAACAGGTTTCCCTCGGACTTCAATGTAACTGAGCGAGCCATCTCTTCGGATCAGCCGCAGATCAATTTCAAAGCTTTGTCCCGACATAGCTTGATCGCGCACCATTGCCAGATAGCGCGATCGATCTTCTGGATGAAAACGCTCGATTAATTGTTCGGTTGGCAGCGGTTTTTGAGTAGGATCGAGCTCATAAATGCGATATAGTTCCTCACTCCAAGTTGTTGTTGTTGTGGCCATATCGTATTCCCAACTGCCAATATGGGCAATTTTTTGGGCTTCCAGCAGTCGGGATTCCGCCAACTGGCGATCGCTAATGTCGCGCGCTACCCAAACCGCAGAGCTATCCGATAGTGGCGAAATTTTAGCAGCAAACCAAACTTCTTGATTATTAATCGGCAGACTGTAATCAAAACTTATAGTTTGTTTAGTTTCCAATACCTGTCGAACTTGAGCAAAATAAATCTCCTTCCTTGCCTCATGAAAAAATTGTTCGATGATGGAGTCGATCTGATTCGTCTGATAGTTGTATTGAAAAATTCCCTTAGTGGGTATAATTTGGATGGTTTCTTCTTGAAGATCAAAAATCAATACAATATCTGTAATCGACTCAAATATTTTCACAAATTGCTCAGTAGAACTGTAAAGTTTTTGTTCGAGCAATTTGCGATCTGCAATTTCAGATTGTAATAGTTCGTTAGCACGAGCTAAGGCGCCGATATGTTCGGCAACTTCGGCGGCTAAAGTGTGATTGTAGTCAGTTAATATTTTTTCAGATTGTTTGCGCTGTGCGATGTTATAAAAAGCATTGATGGCATAAATAATGTTTCCCTCTTCGTCAAAAATCGGTGTGGCGCGCACTTCAAAAGGAATAAATTGCCCATCTCGATGAAGTTCTACATCTTCAAGGAATACTGTTTCACCGCGCAGTGCTCGGAATGCAGGCAGTTCTTCAGTTGGATACGGCTGATTTTGGCGGTAGACTTGATAAACTTCTACTGCTTCTTCTAAAGTTGAATCGGGGATAGTTTCTACGCCGAGCCAATGCTTGGCAGTTTGGTTGAAGTAAACGACTTTACCGGAGGCATCGTGGATAGATACTCCCCCAGGTATGGCTTCGATAAATTGCTGAAGTTGGCTCTCTCTTTGCGTTAAAGCTTCATTTAAAGATTTTTGGTCTGCAAAAGCCTGTTGCAGTTGCGCTGCCATAAGATTGAAGGAATTGGCGAGTTCTCCGACTTCATCGAAGCGTCTAATTTCTAAAGGTTGATCCCATTTTCCTGTGGCAACATTTTTGGCTGCGGTATTCAAGCGCATAATTGGCTTTGTTACCCAACGGGAAGTCAAAAATCCGATCGCGATTCCCAGCGGCAGTGTACCGGCCAATAACCACAATGTATTGCGCGTATTTGCTTGAATCGGCCCCATGAAATCAGACTCTGGCACCACCACCACAATCAACCAATCCAAACCACGGACATCTCGATAGGGAGTGACGCGGACAAACTGCCTATCGCCCTTGTTCGCCAGGGTAAATCGCTGAGTAGTTTGCAGGGTGCGGAAGTTGCCAAATCGGTTGGTGAGTTGTCGAGCAATATCTCGCGTGCGGGCATCCTTGCTGTTGGTGGCTAGCAATGGCGTCGGTTGCTTTTTTGTTGGCGTCACCAAGGGTGTTTCTAGTGTAGATGTGGCAATCAGATTGCCCGATCGATCCATAATAAAAGTTTGTCCTGACGCCGAGAAGTGCAGCCTAGCCAGAAACGTATTGATTGCCGAGAGTCCATTATTATCCGTGAGGCGATCGCTAATTCGCTCTCCTACTTGTTCGATTAGCTGATGCGCTACATCTTCGACTGATTCCTGACTACTTTTGAAAGAAAGATAGCCCACTAGCCCAACTACACTTAGCGTTTGCAAAACTAACGGAACAATCAGAACCGTTCGCAGCGGCAGCTTGCTGAAAAATTTGGCGGTTAGGCGGTTGAGCGGATAAATGGGCATGGGTGTTAACCAATTGCGCTGATAATCGTATTTTAACTGCTGGAGCGTGCCTTTCCTGGCAAGTGGCACGCCCTAAAAAATGTGAATTTTTCCGCCCGTTTCAATATAGGCAACTACCAGCGAAGATTGGGCACTGCTGTCAAAATTTGCTTCTGTCACTTCTGTTTCTAGCTGTTGGGAATTTGATTCATTTTCACTTGCAAAAATTGTGATAAATTTTCTAATTACTTTGTGTTGATCGGCAATCATGTTGTTAATGAAAAGCCAGGAGGGCGGGTTTATGAGATTGTAGATTATGGGCGATTATTATTGGTGAACCCGGCCCTACAAGATTTAACATCATACAAATCCGAATCAAACGGAAATGATATTATTTGTGGGTTCATCGAACCCGATCGCCCTAATGCCCATTTGTTAACTTGCCTAAAACGGTGGCGAAGAGAACGGGTTCGATCGGCTTTGTTAAGTGTTCGTTGTAACCAGAGGCGATCGCCTGATCGCGGTCTTCTTCGCTAGCATAAGCTGTCAGCGCCACGGCCGGCAAGCGCTTGATTTTGTCGGATGCGGACGATCGCACTTTGCGGATCAGCGAGTAGCCGTCCTCAACGGGCATAGCGATATCACTAACTAAAATATCCGGCGGCGACTGCTGTAAAAGGTCGATCGCCTCTGCAGCCGTTGCCACCGCAGTCGCAGTCGCCCCGCACTGTTGGAGGGCAACCATCAAAAACTCGCGGTTGTCGGGTTCGTCGTCAACTACCAACACCTTTAAACCAGCCAAAATACCCGGAGGCCTTGGATTGGATTTAGTTTCTCCTCTCAACTGCGGCTGGTTACTCCGACGCTGTTTGAGAGGCAGTGTCACCGTAAATGTCGCACCCTGGTCTTTACCGGGACTTTCCGCAGTTACAGTACCCCCGTGGAGTTGCACCAAGTGCTCGACGATCGCCAATCCCAGTCCCAAACCGCTCTCAGCCTTAGTTTTCGAGGCGTCTGCTTGTCGGAAGCGATCGAACACGTAGGGCAGAAAATCAGCAGAAATGCCCTTTCCGGTATCGCTGACAGTAATTTGCACGTAATTGGGTGATGAGGAATCGCTAACAGCTACCGCAGATAAGCGCAGTTGCACAGTTCCCCCCGAAGGCGTAAACTTCACGGCGTTAGTCAGCAAATTCCACACTACCTGCTGCAACCTCGGGGCGTCGCCCCACATCAAGCCGACTGCGGGGTCAAGTTCTAAAGAAACGGTGACAGACTTGGCCTCGGCTGCCGAACGAACTGAATTATGAGCTGCCTCGATCGTCCTTACCATGTAGAACCAGCCGGGTTTCAGAACCAGCTTGCCTTGAATAATCCGGGAAACATCGAGCAAATCTTCCACTAGCTGGATCTGCACCTTCGACTGACGCTCAATGGCTTCCAAACCCGAAGCTAATTTATCTTCGTTGTAGGGATGGGCGCGCAAGATCTGTGCCCACCCCTGAATCACATTTATAGGCGTTCGCAATTCGTGGGATAGAGAGTCTAGAAACTCGTCTTTCCGGCGGCTGATCGCTTCTGCTTCCGCCCGCGCGGCTTGTTCGCGATCGAGCAACTGAGCGCGTTGGGCCTCGACTTGCTTGCGATCGCTGATGTCGGCGACGATCGACATACAGTTAATATTGCCGTTGCTGTCGCGGACTGGAGTTGCCCACAAACTGATGTCGAGCGAGCTGCCGTCTTTCCTTTGGCGCTGGGTTTCCATGCCGGCGATCGCATTTCCTTCGCGAATTTTTTTCAAATTGGCCGCGAATTCCTCCCGCTTGTCTGCGGGAACGCAGGGCACCACTTGACCTAACGCTTCTGATTCATGCCAGCCAAAAATCCTCTCTGCCGCTGGGTTCCACATTTTCACAGTCCCGTCGTCGCAGTCCAAAACGGTAATTGCTAGGGGACAAGCCTGAATCAAGGCTTCTAAAGTTTGATGGATGTGCGATCGCGCCTCTTCTGCTTGTTTGCGATCGCTGATATCGACGTTCACCCCGATCATCCGCAAAGGCAAACTCCGATCGTCCTGAAACACCTTAGCCCTGCAAGCAATCCAGCCCACGCTTTTGTCCGGGCGGCAAATGCGAAACTCTATGTTTAATTCCTCCCCGGACATCGCCGCAGCCTTTACCTGCTTTTGAGTAACAGCGCGATCGTCTGGATGCAACCTTTCCACCCAACTTTGATAGCTGTCGATACCACCGGCCGGCAGCCCGTACAAAGCCTCTAACTCCGGTGTACACGCGATCTCCCCAGTTTGGATGTTCCATTCAAAAGTTCCGATTTTGCCTGCTTGCTGAGCGATTTGCAGCCGTTCTTGATTGTTTTTGAGTTCTGCTTCCACCCGCGATATCTCGGTCAAGTCGATGTAGAATGCGACGATCGTCTCTGGTTCGCGATCGTCCGGGTTCAGAGTCGTCCCGCCCATCAGAATCGGCACGCGGCTGCCATCTTTGCGGATGTACTCTTTTTTGAAAGGAGTTGCGACTCCCTGATCCCGCAGTTCTTGGGCCGCTAAGGCGTCGAGGTGCAGGTATTCGGAGGGGGTCATCCTGTCCCACCGCATTTTACCCGATAGCAAGTCTGAGCGCGTGTAGCCGACCATGTTGAGCAGGGATTGGTTGGCGTAGGCGATGCGGCCGCTAAAATCGCCGATCGCAACTCCGAAAATATTTGACTCGAACAGCCGCCGGAATATGGCTTCGCTTTGCTGCATTACCCGTTTTGCTTGGTTGCGATCGGTAATTTCGGCAATCACGGTGCTGACTCCCAGCAGCGTTCCTGATTCATCGCTCACTGGGTAAAAGCTGATTTGCCAATCCCGCAAAACTCCCGGCTGTTGCTTGGTTTCGGCCTTAATTTCCAAGTCGAGCACGGGGGTTTGCGTCGCCAGCACTTGGCGGTAAATCCGTTCTACCATATCGGCCATTTCGGGAATTACTTCTCTAACGGTGCGCCCGATGTGCTCTGCGATCGATCGGCCGTTGATAGCAGCGAGGCATTCGTTCAGGCGGATGTAGCGCAAATTGGTATCGACAAAGCACAACCCGACTGGTGTGGTTTTGTAAACTAAGTCGAGTTCTGCTAGTTGGCGGCGAATGCGTATTTCGTTTTCTCGAAGTTGATTTTGGGCTTGTTTGCGATCGGTGATATCTAGTACGAAAAATGCTCCTTTGTCTGTGCATCCTTGGAAGTTTCCGCCGCCGACTAAAACGGGGAAGCGCGTGCCGTCTTTGCGGAGATATTCTTTTTCAAAAGGCGCGCAACTTCCTGATGCTTCGACTTGCGCGAGGGCGATGCGATCGAGTTCTTGATATTCCGGCGCGGTGAGTTCGAGCCAGCGGATCTGTCCCGAAACTAAGTCTTCCCTCGTATATCCGATCATTTCCAGCAAGGCGTCGTTAGCGTCCGTAACTTCGCCGCTGGCATCCCAGAAACCGATGCCGATCATGTTAGATTCTACCACGCTGCGGAAGCGCATTTCGCTTTCCCGCAAAGCTAATTCGGTTTGTTTTTCGGCGGTAATATCTGTGATAATTAGGCCTACTCCGATTATTTCTGCCCTTTCATTTTTTACTGGGTAGTAGTTGGCGAGCCAGTAGCCGAAATATCCCGGTTTTCCATCAGGTTCGCCGCTCATTTCTAAGTTTAAAACAGGCTGACCGGTTTCTAAAAGTTGCTGAATTATCGGCGCAAATTTGGCTGCATGTTTTGGCAACAATTGCCGGAAGTCTTGGCCGAGATGCTGTTCTATCGGCAAACCGTTGAGTTCTGCTAAAACTTGATTTATACGGATGAAGCGCATTTCGCGATCCATAAAGCAAATCGCTAGGGGAGATGCTTCTAATAGCGAGTCAATTAAGGCGAAGGATTGCGATGTTTGAGATAGTGCTTGCTGCGCTTCTGCGTAAAGTCTGGCGTTGTCTAGGGCGATCGCCACGCGATATGCTAAATCTTCTAGCATTGCCATGTCTTCTGCACTGTAGCGGCGGCCCAACTTCTGCGTAAAGCAAGTGATGGAACCCATTACCCGCCCGCGAGCCCTCAGCGGTACGCAAGCGTGAGATCCGATATTGAGCGATTGCAATATTTCCAATTCTGCTGCATTTTCGGCTCCTGCTGCTAAAATCTCCTCATCCACTTCGGCAATTAGTTCGGATTTTCCGCTGCTGATTACCAGCGGATAGCCGTTAACAGCATTTTCGGCGCTCAAACTTCGGATGCTCAAGTTATTAATAGTCTCAACCGTTGAGGGTTCTGCGTGATCCACAGCGACTAGACGCACTTTTGAGTCGGTTTCGGTCAAATGAATGCAGCACCCATCAGCGATCAAATTTACGGCTAATTCTGCTACCTTTTGCAGCACCGTTTCCCCGTCAAACGCATCAGCCAGCATTTTGCTGACTTCTGCTAAAAATGCCGAGCGCTGCTGTTCTATTTCCGCTTTTTCCCTCGCTGTTTGCTCGATTGTTAACTGCAATCTTTGAGTTTCTGCAAGTTTTATTTCTGTGATATCGCGGGCGACAATTAAGGCTGATTCTGCTACGCCATTTTTGTCAAATTCTGGAACTACGCGGGATTGATAACTTCGGATGCCGTTGATTGAGAAGGCCTGAAATTCGACAATTTCTTCTCGACCTGTTTCTAACACTTTGTGCAGGGTTTCATCCCACATCTGGCACAGTTCCGGCGGCATTCCTATTTCTTGACTGGTTTTACCCAAAAAGAATGAAAGCGGTTTTCCTTGGGTTCTTTCAACTGCTTGATTGACATAAATATAACGCAGATCTTTGTCAGTGCGGATAATTACATCTGGCGTATTTTCTAGCAGCGTTCTCAGTTGCTGTTCGCTGCTTGCCAAAGCTGCTTGCGCTTGTTGTCTTTCCGTAACATCTCTCACCGTGCCCACGTATCCGATGAGTTCGCCGGAGTCGGAGAACATCGGCGAGGAACAAACGTTAATCCAGCGCACAATCCCCTGTGGTGTTTGCAGGCGATACTCGATCGCATATTCCCCACCTTGCCGAGTATAATCCAGCCATCGGCTCAATACGCGATCGCTGTCTTCCGGGTGAATGCAATTCTCCCACCCTTCTCCTAAAAGTTCTGTCAAACTTAAGCCGCAAATAGCCTGACAGCGAGGGTTTGCATAGGTGTAGCGCCCCTCAAAATCTGCCATAAAAATGCCGACAGGCGAACAGGAACTTAAACAGCGAAATCGTTCTTCTTGAGCTTGCAGCGCTTCTTTAGCTACTGTTAGTTCTGCTGTGCGTTCTTTAACACGACTTTCTAGCTTAGTGTAGGATAAAGCCAGGGCTATTTCTGCTTCTTTGCGGTCAGTAATATCGATCCCCGTTCCTATCACATATTCTACCAAACCCTCGCCATCTGTCGTCACAGTATTCGACCAAGAAATTAAGCGCTTCTCGCCGTTTTTACTGCGCCAATAGTTTTGATATTCGCTGTTATAATTTTCGACTTTTAGCTGGGTAAAAACTGTTTTAACCGGCTCTATTTCTTCGGGAATTAAGAATAAATCCCAAACATATTTATTGATTACTTCTGCTGCCGAGTATCCTGTACTTTTTTCGCAAGCTTGGTTAAACCGGACAATCCGGCCTTGGCTGTCGAGAACTACAATCAAGCAAGCCGTCGTCTCAATGACTTTGGAAGTAATCTTACGTTCTATTTCTTGTTCTTGTTCTACGGACTTTAAGCCAGCATACCAAGCGCTAACCATTGCAGTGGCCAAAAGTAAGATTACAGGAGCTGCCTGGTATGAAAACAGTAACAGAGTTGTCAGCAGTAAAGCGGTGCCGGCACTCAATGTAGCAATTTTGTAAGATGTAATGGGTGAGGTCAAGACCTGAAACCGACTCATTTTTATTGACCTGTAGCGATGGCGCGATCGCACTATTGCTGATGTCGATGAAACAACCTGGTTAAAACTTAGTTAAAACTAAGTATTTATTTTTTCTATACAAAACCACATTTGTCGGCTCTGTGCCATCTTCCCAGAGACAGATTGGCATGGGGATTTCTGCTGAATCAACTGCTATCATAGATCAAGGGACAAATTAGATTATCTAATTTCTGGGAGCAATAAGCGAGTGAATCACAAGCTGGCAAAAATTATCGGGTTATTTTTCGCAGCCGCCACCCTCTTTGGATTCGTCGGTTACGCGCTGCAAAATCCCAACTTCGCCAGCAACTCAGCGATATCGATCGGCTTCCCCAATCTTACCACCCTGGCCGTCGGGGCGATCGACAACAAACGATCCCAAATCTATCTTAACGGAACTTGGCAATTTGTCCCCGCAGTTGGCAACCCCCAAACCCCCCCCGTCTCCCCAAATTGGGGTTCCATCTCGGTGCCGGGAGACTGGCAAAAAGAAAACAACGAATCCGTACCCGGAATCATCACTCGCGGCATCGGCAAAGATTGGGAAAACTTCAACAGTAAACAACTATCAAAAGCTTGGTATCAGAGAAATATAGACATTCCCGGCGACTGGACAAACCGCCGAATTTTTCTCGACTTAGCCCGAGTCAGCACCGATGCAGTCATCTTTCTCAACGGCATTAACTGCGGTGAAATCCCCTGGCCCTACGGCACTATTGAAATTACCAAAGTAGCAAAACCCGGTCAAAACACCCTATCTATTTTAGTGGTGGCAGTATCCGATGAAAAGGAAAAAGCCGTCATCATGGGCCCCACAGAAATCTACACAGAAAAATCCAAGTTGCAATCGCGGGGAATTATCGGCGAGGTACGACTTCTGAGCCTGCTCCCCGGCCCGCTGATTAGCGACGTATTCGTCCAAACTTCCACCCGAAAAAAGCAAGTTAAATTAGATGTAGAACTCAAAGACGTTGCCCAAAACGGTCAAGTTGAATTAATAGCGGAAATGCTCGACGAAAAAGGCAAAGTACAACAAAAATTCACCGCAAATGCCAAGGTTCAAGCTAAACCAATTCAAACCCTACAAGTTCAGTGGAATTGGCCAAATCCCCGTCTTTGGGATGTCGGGCAACCAAACCTTTACACCCTGCAATTAGAAGTAAAAGGCAGTGGCATAGACACGCAATACTACCAACCTTTTGGCTTCCGCGAATTTTGGATAGAAGGGCGCAAATTTTTCTTAAATGGAACTGAATTTCGGCTGCGACCAATCTTGCACTCTGATACTTGGCAAGGCGGGACATTAGAAGTGGCGGATAGCCTAATTGATGGCTACGTAAAAGCAGGTTTTAACATAACAGAAATGTGGCCTTGGAATCACGACGAACGGGGTAGATGGCACTTCCGAGAGTTATTTTCCGAAAGAGCAGACCTCAAAGGTTTTCCCATTATGGCTCCCGCTTTAGACATTAGTCCTATCGCTTGGAACGGCAAGTGGAAGAACCCTCTGTGGAAAAACCGCTGGAAAGACCGAATGGTGACAGAAATGCGCCGCTACCGCAATCATCCATCAATATTAATGTGGGCAACAAGTCCTAATTTTTTCGGCAACGCTGACGACCTAAATCCCCGTCGCATCGGCAAAAGCAAAGTAGAAGGAACTCTCAGTCCCTCCGAAAACCAGCGTTTGCGGGTCAACACTCCCCTAGGAAATGACGCTATAGCTGCGATTAAATCGGCAGACCCAACCAGGCCCGTGATGGTACACCAAGGCGCAAACTTCGGTGATGTTTATGCGCTGAATTCTTATTTAAATATGATTCCCTTGCAAGAACGGGAAGAGTGGATTTCTGAGTGGAGCAAAACCGGGGAAAGGCCCTACATGGCAGTCGAGTTTGGGACTCCTCTGCACGCAACGATGATGCGGGCCCGCAAAGGTTTTGGTCAGGCGATTGTCAGCGAACCTTGGATGACTGAGTTTACGGCAATTTATTTTGGCAAGCAGGCTTACGAGTTGGAAACGGCGGCTTATAAATCTAAAATTCGCGAGCAATTTGTCAGCGGTCAGGAGTATCAAAGCTGGCATTTTAAAAAAGAGTTGGATTTTGCACCAGCTTTTCAAAAGTTGCAGCAGTTATTCAGTACCAATACTTGGCGGAGTTGGCGGACTTTTGGAATGTCTGGGGGGATGATTCCTTGGAATGACGGACATGGTTGGGAAGTTTCCGAAGCTGGTCGAAAGAAGGTGGATATTGGGGCATTTCAGCCTGGTGGCCGGGGAGTTTATTTGAAGCAAGTCTCAAAGAATCTTTTGAATTATTTGCAGCCCGAAGCTTATATTGTTCATCCTGGGGGCGAGGCAATTATGAATAATAATAGCTCGACTTTGGCTTGGATTGCTGGTGCTAGCCCGGTTTTTACTGCGAAAGATCACAATTTGTTTGTGGGCAGAAAACTGGCCAAGCAAGTAGTGTTAATTAACGATACGCGGGCGGCGCAAGAATTTTCGTTTAATTGGCGGGTTTGGGTGGGGGGGAAAGAAGTAAAAAAAGGCGATAATAAAGGGATAATTGCTCCGGCAGGCACGCTGCTTTTCCCCATAGGCGTAAATTTGCCAAATACCATTTCTAGCAAGGCTGACGGCGAAATACGCTTGACTGCACGGGTGGGGGAGCGATCGCATTCTGATACATTTGCTTTCCGCGTTTTTCCCAAACAATATAATATCAAAAATTCGGTGACAATTTTCGATCCAGCGGGCAAAACATCGGCAATGTTAAAACAATTAGGTTATCAGCTTGTACCGTGGAACGGTTCGCAACTTGCATCGATATTAATTATCGGTAGGGAAGCCTTTTCTAGCGGGGAAAAATTGCCGGGAAGTTTAGAAAGTTTTGTCCGAAACGGCGGCAAAGCAATTGTGTTTCCTCAGCGCCGGGAATGGCTGGAAAGTACGGGTTTCCGGGTTGCTGCCCACGTCAGCCGCCGCGCTTATCCAGTTGACAGCAACCACGCGGCAATTAACGGTTTAGACAGTGAAGATTTGCGGGATTGGGTGGGGGAAAGCACGCTGGTTGAAGCTTATCCAGATACGATCCAAACTGGCCCTAATTTGAGTCCGGCAAATAAACCTTGGTACGGCTGGCATTGGGGAAATCGTGGCGGTGTCAGTAGCGCTTCAATTGAGAAACCGCACCGCAGCGGTTGGCGCCCAATTTTGGAATCTGAGTTTGATTTAGCTTATTCGCCGCTGATGGAATTGGATTACGGAAAAGGGCGGCTGATTTTAAACGAGTTGGATTTGGAAGACCATTATTCTGTAGATGCTGTGGCGGCGCAGTTAGTGCAACAAATTGTGAGTTACGGGATGAATTCTCCGGTGGTTGGAAAGCCGGATCAAGTGGTTTTAATTGGGGGAGATGGAGATGCCCAAAAGTTGGACAGTTTGGGGGTAATTTATCAGCGCGCTAGTTCGCTTTCTAATGATGTTGGTTTGGTGATTGTGGGGAGAGAAGCGAATCTGAAAGATGCAGATTTGCGCGGTTATTTGAATGCTGGCGGGAAGGCGTTTTTCTTGCCGCGTCAAGTACCTGTTGCGGGTTTGGGCGTGGGTTTGCAGCAAGCGCAGGATTTCGGGGGTTCGCTGGCGGTTCCGAGTTGGGATGAGGTGAAGGGGGTTAGCGCTTCAGATTTGCGATCGCGCTCTTTTTATGATACTTGGTTGATTAAGTCTGGGGGAGAAGTCGGCGCTGACGGTTTGTTAAGTCGGGTAAAAGTTGGCAAGGGTGTGGCGATTTTTTCTCAGATTGAACCGGACAGTTTGAATGCTGATACTAAGACTTATTTGCGTTTTACTCGCTGGCGGCAAACCAGGGCAAATGCTCAGATTTTGGCTAATTTAGGGGCGAGTTTTAAGGCGGATGGTTCTGTGTTTAACGGTTCGAGTCGGGAGTTTTATCACTGGGATTACAGAACGGATTTTGAGAAGGGGGATGATCCTTATCGGTATTATAGATGGTAGAAGTTTTAAACCGCAGATTAACGCGGATTAACGCGGATGTTATGGAGGATATTAGAGGTCAAAGTGACGGCGGAAGCGGGGGTCTAGTTTGTCGGTTTTCTTTTGGTTGCAGGTACCACAGAGGGTTTGCAAGTTGCTGATGTCGTTGCTGCCGCCGCGCGCTAGGGGGATGATATGATCGATCGTCAGTTGGGTTTCTAGTTTGGTTTGGCCGCAGCTTTGGCATTGGTATTTATTGCGAGTAAATACGTATTTTCTGACTTCTGGGGGAATGGGGATTCTTGGGGTTTTAGTCATGATGATTTTTAACCGCAGATGAACGCGAATTAACGCAGATGTTTGATCGACTAGCTGGGTGAGTTGTCTTGATTGAGAAGTTGGCGGCGCAAGTCATCGAGGGGGGATTCGGGTTTGCTAGTTTCTGATTCGTTCTTTTCTGGTGTTTGTTCGACTTCTGATTCGTCTGGGCAAAATTCTATGGTGACATTGAGTTTGATCTTCATCTTTCCTTTCTTCCAGCCCTGAGCACCGACTCTGAGAATTTCACAATCTATACCTTCACCAAACCAGTTCTCATAAGCATTAGGTTGTTGGTCAGTATTTGAACCTACATAAATGTAGAGTTTTTGTTGATTAAACAAGTTAGTTAGTTCCTCTCCTAACCCATATTCAGGCAAAACTCTATTTACTGTTTCCTTGAGTTTTGCTACTTTAAGCATTGCGTTACCGAAAGATAAAGCATCCTCATTACCGCAGTTGTGAAAATTAAATTTATTTTCCATATTGATATCTAACCTAATAGGTTTTTTAGCCATGAAATTTAACCGCAGATGAAGAACGCGAATGAACGCGGATTTTGGACGGTTCAGTCTGCAAATAGTTCGTCATAAATGTCATTTTCCGCGCTCAGCCAATCTTGATAAGCTTGGGATACAAGCATCGGTTGAACAGATGCTTTTCCACTTTTAAAGAATAGGGCTCGGTTCAGAAGTGTTGCTAACTTATCTTCTGGAATTTGTTCGATTATTGTTAAAAGTTTTTGGCGAATGTTCATAGGATTAAAGTCGCTCTTTGTTGGCTATTATAGCACAATAAACAGAATCAAGAGAGCGGCGAATTCTCTTCGCCAAAATTGCAATCATTCACCATCCACCGAAACGCTATCATTTTGTCCAATTACAGGCAACAAATGCTCGTGCAACTTCATCGCCTGCAAACAACTATTAATCGCCGAAACTGCCCGATCGTACTCTTGAATCTTCTGCTCATTCTCAGCTTGCCGCCGCAGATTCCCAGCAATCTTTTCCTCCGCCTCCTGTGCCAGAGTTTGCTCCAAATAATCGCGGGCTTGACTGTACTTCTGCAAAATATCATCAGCTTGCTTTTGGGCCAGCGGCAACAAATGCTCTTTCAGGGTTTGGTTGACAGTTTGGCGGAAAGTTTGCCGAATAGTTCTAGATACTTTCGGCTCAAAATCCAGCCGCAATAATTGCCGAATTGCTGGTTGCGCGTCCACCATGTTCTCGCAGTCGAAACCTTGAGAAGTTTGCTGCAATGTTTCCCGGAATTGATAAATCGAAAATGTGCCTTCGTCGTAAAAACGGGGACTTTCTCGCACGTAGCGATCGCACTCAACGCCCGCCGCATTTACCAAAGCATCCGAAACCCGCTTTGATAACTCCTCTAACTGCTGTTCAATTCCCCCGTCATTCCCCAACAACCGATAAAGTAATCGATAGTATTCAGACTTGCGAACGCTATCTTTCAAATACTGGAAATAATTATCAACCAGTGATTTAGTAGCCTCTACTAAAATATCTTCCAACTGATTCGCTAAATAATAAAGCGCTTCAACTAAAACAGCAATTAAAGGTGCTGTAGCATTGCGGGGATGATTTCGCAAAGTGCGTCCGTAAGCCGCCTCAACAGAAAATCCATCTAACAATTCATCCAAGCGGCGGATCATCCGAGATTGCAGTTGCCGAAAGTCTGTATCGAAAATATCGCATTTATTCATAATCATTTCATTGACTTCTTCGGCGATATGTTCGCGAAATTCCTCTCCAACTTGCTGCAATTCTTGATTTAGCCGCAAAAGTTCCTGTGCTTTCATTGCCTCAATTTCGCGGGGCTGGCTGTCCAAATTCCGCTGAATTGTTTGGTAGTGTTTCCGCAGTTGAATGCACAAATCTTCTAAGTCGTCAGCTAAATTTTTGAACAGTTGCGGGCGTTTTTCTTCTGTGAGATAACGGGTGATGGCTGTGCGAAAATCTTCGATACCGCTATCTTGAATTAATTGAGCAATTAATGGTTGTCCTTGCTCTGCCAGAATCCGCACGTAGTTTTCATTTGGTGTTTCGTAACTGTTAACTGAAATCCGAAATTTGCTCGGAGATAGCTTACCGGAATTCGCACAGTAGCGATTAAATTCACTAACAAATTGCGGAGTTTCTTCACTATTACCGAGAAACTCTGAATCTAATTTATCATCTCCAAAAACTCGCCCTTTACTGGTGGCAAAGATTGTATTTAAACCAAAGCGATCGCGCCCTGTTGTCCCTCGAATCAAACTCCCGTAAAATCCCAACAATCCGCTAGTTTTATAAACTCTCGCAGTATCCCGAAAGTCGGAATTAATCAGATTTTCTAAGCGCTGTCGCAGTTGCGTGTTGTACCAAGTTTCGTCGATGCGGTTGAAAATGTAAAACAGCCGATCGCGAATTCCCGGATTTCCCCGTGTTTTTTCCATCAACTCGGTTTCTTCCGTCGTCATTTCCCCAGACGAAGCCGCTTTCAAAACGCAGACAACTGCCGAAGTATCCGGGCTTTCAATCTTATCATAAGTCAATTCTGCATCCCGCTGCACCGGCGCATCAATTCCCGGCGTATCGATAATAATATTGCCATCTTGTAGCAAGGGATGATAACAGTAATATTCAACTCGCTTGAGTACAGCGCTGTTACTACCGCGACGGGCATAACTAGCAGCTTCCTTGAGATTGGAAAAGTTAAACTGTTCCATCGAATAGGTAGCGTTTTCGAGAGTTTGGATGCGATCGCGATTTGCCTCAAAACCTTCTAACAGCAGCATCAAAGCCTTAGCTTTTTTGGCTAGTTCCGATTTATTTTCGCCGCCTTCCGTTTGAATAATTATGTTACATCCCTGAGACAACAGGGACACTACATCTGTTTGATTAATATTAAGTTCAGTAGTTAAACCTAACTGATGGCAAAGCACAGAAGCTTGCTGGCTAATCTCAAACTCGCTCAAAAAAGTGAGAACTACGCGCTCTTTTTCCGGCTCAGCAAAGGCGATATAACATTCCGTACCTGTCGCGTGTCCCTCTGCACTGTAGAGCAATTCCCGCTCCAGCAAAGCATTAATTAACATAGATTTTCCCGCACTGAAAGCACCTGCAAACACAATTTCAAACTCAGGAGAAATTGCCTTTTTCAGAGAAGCTTGTACCGCCGTGATATCTTGTTGTCGCAAAGACGATTCCTGACGCAGAAGTTGCAGTAAAGAGTCAACTTGCTCTTGCAGACTGGTGCATTGAGGGGGCATTTGAGTCATGGCGGCAGACTGCTCCTGATTGTGGGAAAATTACCTTATTGTTAATTCTCTGCTAGTTCAGGAATAATCACAACAGTAATTGTACTTATGCGAGCCAGGATTGCTGAAAGTGCGATCCTCTTCGAGGGCTCCGCTAACGGCTATTCTGGCGACAAATCCTATCGTTTATGGTTGTGTCGGAATTATTAAACCGCAGAGGCCGCAGAGGGCGCAGAGGAAGACAAGAGAGAGATGAATAATTCCGATACCAACGGATTTGTTATTATCTATTTACCGTCAAGTGGCTAAATCTGATATGTCAGTAGAATTTAGCCAAGCATCTCCTAATTTTTCGTACACCATTAGTAGTAAGGCGCGCATTATTGCGCCCCTACAAAATTAAACTGGCGCATTGCGTACTCTACATTAAACCGATAAATCCTGACGCGGTTTAAAAGACTCAACCTGCCGCAACTTTTCGTATAATTCCCGTTCCTCTTCACTAATTTCTTTCGGAATTAATACCTGAATTTCTACCAATTGATCGCCCCGATCGCCATTTCCCGTCGGATAGCCCTTGTTAGCCAGCCGCAACCGCTTTCCAGACGTTACTCCCGGTGGCAATTTCATTTTCACCCTACCATCCAGCGTCGGTACTTCCACATCTCCACCCAACACCGCTTCGCTGGGAGTCAGAGGCAATTCGCAGCAAATATCTGACATTTCCAATCGAAAAAATGGATGGGGAGAAACAGTGATTTTCAAATATAAATCTCCGCCGCCAATACCTTGATTTCGCAAGCGAATCCGCTGGCCTGATACCATAGCAGGAGGCAGATTTACCTCGATCGCTCGCCCATCTTCCAAACGAATTCGCTCTGTACCGCCCGAATAAGCCCTTTCCAAAGGCAGAGTTAGCCTGGCCTCAATGTCTCTTCTGGGTTCGCGATCGACTGTTTCCCTAATTTCCCGTCGCATTTCGCGATCGGCTATATCCCTTCTGATTTCGCGATCGACTATCTCCCGTCGCATTTCGCGATCGACTGTTTCTCGTCGCATTTCGCGATCGTCTGTTTCTCGTCGCATTTCGCGATCGTCTGTTTCTCGTCGCATTTCGCGATCGTCGAAATCCCTTCTAGGTGGGCGAGAATTAGCAACATAACTCGTTTTCTTAGAAGCCGTACTCCACGGTTCAGAGGAGGCTACTCCCGCTGCATCATTCGCTGTCGCCATCCTCACTTCCCGCCGCCTTCCGAGCACTTGGTCGAGAAATTTATTAAAATCCGAGTAATCGCTAAAATCGACCTCTTCGGCCGGTTTTTTGCGGGTTGTTTTACTGTTTCCCCAAGTTTTGAAATTGGGAAGTCGCACCCCTTGCTTTCCTTGAAATCCTTTTTGTTTCCAGAATTTACTAAACTGATCGTATTGAGCGCGCTTGTCTAGATCGGAAAGAATATCATAAGCTTCATTAATATCCTTAAACCTATCTTCAGCAGATTTATCACCTGGATTTACGTCAGGGTGCAACTGTCTGGCTAGCCGTCGATAGGCTTTTTTTATCTCATCAGCCGTGGCATCTTTGGGCACTCCCAAAATTAGATAGTAATTGCGAAAATTCTGCATAGTTGGAGAAGGAAGAAGGAAGTTCGGCAACGGATTCTGTAACGGATGTAACGGATGTAACGGATGTCAGTTCGATAGAAGTCGTGCGATGGAAGTCGGAAGAAGGATGAGGTTTTTTCCTTGTAGTTTGTTGATTGTACTGACAATTAATCGTGTGAGTTCATCTGCTTCTTTGATAACTGGTGAGATTTTTGTCGGGTGCTGCTAATCCTACTCTTTCAGAAATCACTAGATGAGTATCCAGTTCTCTGAGCGAACCGAGAGCTATTCGCAAATATCGAATATACTCTTGTCTAGTAACACGCCCATATCCCTCCGCAATGTTAGCTGGTACTGATACAGATGCACGGCGAATTTGACTGGTAATACCATAAAGTTCAGACGAATGAAAAGATTTAGTTAATTCGTAGCAAACTTGACAAAGATCAATACCCCGCTGCCAGATGTATTGTTCTCTATGGGTCATACAACATAATTTTCTCCTTACTTATCATAGTAATCTTTATCTAATTCAAAGAAGTCTAGTGTAGGAGAGAAGAAAGAAAGGAGCCCAGAAGAATTAGGAAAAGATCTGTCACAAATTCTCTGCTGAAAATCCGTTATTTTCCTTCTTCCTTCTTCCCTCTTCCTTCTTCCTTCTTCCTTCAATTACAGCCAATCGTCGTCATCATCCCAATCGTCGCTTTGATTTTGATAAGGGCGAGTGGGGCGATTAGCACTGCTTCTACGATCGCCCATACGATCGCCCATACGATCGCCCATGCGATCGCCCATACGATCGCCCATACGATCACCCATACGATCGTTCATACGATCATATGGACGATCGGGAATTGGATCAACAGTCGATCGCCTGTACGGTTTAGGATTTTGATAATAGCTGCTGTCATCGCTGCGCCGCTTGGTACTGTCGCCCGTAAAAGTCCGCTTCACAGACTCAAAGAAATCGTCATCATCGTCATCCATCGCAAACGCGGAAACTTCCCGGCTCAAATCGTAAAGAGCATCCTGCAAATCCGAACCCACTTGGTCAACTCCCCGCTCATCATTGCGTTCCAAACTGTCTCGCAATTCCCGAATTAAAGTTTCAATTCGCTGGCGGCTTCTTTGAGCAAACTGCATTCCGCGATCGAGCGCCACCTCTCGCAACTGCCGCTCGGCTTGATAAGCTAAAGCTTCAGCGCGATTGCGTTTTTCTACCCTTTCCCGCTGCAACTTATCAGCTTGAGCAAACTGTTCCGCATCGCGAATCATTTGATTCACTTCCTGCTGAGTCAGCGTCGAAGCACCTTGCACAGTAATGCTTTGTTCCCTGCCGGTAGTTTTGTCCAAAGCAGTCACCAACAGCATCCCGTTAGCATCAATATCAAAAGCTACTTGCACCTGCGGAATCCCTCGCGGCGCCGGCGGAATTCCAGTTAGTTTAAACCGCCCCAAAGACTTATTATCTCTGCCTAATTCCCGTTCCCCTTGGATCACGTGAATTTCTACCACTGTTTGGTTGTTTTCAGCAGTAGAAAAAATGTCCGATCGCCTGACGGGAATAGTAGTATTCCGAGGAATCAGTTTTTTCATCACCCCGCCGATCGTTTCCAAACCCAGCGACAGCGGCGTCACATCCAACAACAGCACATCGCGGACATCGCCACCCAAAATCCCCGCTTGAATTGCCGCACCCACCGCCACAACTTCATCGGGATTGACATTTTGATTAGGTTCTCGATCGATCAAACTGCGAACCACTTCCTGCACCAAAGGAATGCGAGTCGAACCGCCGACTAGCACAACTTCATCAATGCGAGAAGGACTCAAACTTGCATCAGCCAAAGCTTGTTTGACTGGCCGCCGCAACCGCTGCACCAAATCTGTGCACAGCCCCTCAAATTGACCGCGAGTTAGTCGCGTTTCCAAATGCAAAGGCCCGTCTTCGTTCGCATCGATAAACGGCAAATTAATCTCAGTGACACCGACTCCCGACAGCTCAATCTTGGCTTTTTCTGCCGCTTCGATCAAGCGCTGCAAAGCTTGCCGGTTGCGACGCAAATCAATTCCTTCTTTTTCTAAGAATTGATCTGCTAACCAATCAACAATTTTGGAGTCAAAATCATTGCCGCCCAATTGAGTGTCGCCGCTAGTTGCTTTGACTTCAAATACTCCGTCTCCAACGTCTAAAATCGACACATCAAAAGTACCGCCGCCCAAATCAAACACTAAAATAGTTTGACTTTCTCGCCTCTCCAAACCATAAGCCAAAGAAGCCGCCGTCGGCTCATTTAAAATCCGCTTGACTTCAAGTCCCGCAATTCGTCCCGCATCCCGCGTCGCCTGTCGCTGCGAGTCATTGAAATAAGCAGGAACAGTAATTACAGCCCCCGTTACCTCTTGTCCCAGATAGCGGCTGGCTTCATCAGCCAGTTTCCGCAAAACCATCGCCGAAATTTCCTCTGGGGCAAAATCTTTTTTCAGGCGGGGACACTTGATTTTGATGTTCCCGTTTTCGTCGCGGCGAGTTGTGTAAGGGACGCGCTTTGATTCTGGAGTCAGTTCGGTATATTTGCGCCCGATGTACCGTTTGACGGCGTAAAACGTGTTTTGCGGGTTGAGAACAGTCTGGCGTCTGGCCATCTGTCCCACCAGGCGTTCTCCTTCCTTTGTGAAAGCGACTACCGAGGGAGTTGTCCGCATCCCTTCTGCATTGGCAATCACAACCGGTTTGCCGCCTTCCATGACGGCTACTACTGAGTTTGTTGTTCCGAGGTCAATGCCAACTACTTTACCCATGCGTCAGTTGTCTCCTGTGGCGTTGTGTGTAACTTTTTCAATATAAGCGTTAAGTATGATTGCACTTATTGTACCGCGTCGAGAAGCGGGGGCTGCAGGGGGATTGCCTCACCTGCGGTTCAGGTTGCTGGGGTTGGCTGGGTGCGCGCGGCGGGTTGCGGGCGCGTGTAGGTGGAATTTGCGTTAACCCGGATCGGCATTATGTGTTGGGTTTCGTTGTACTGGCCCAACCTATGCTGTTTAAACTAGAATAGAAAGCAAATTTAGCGGGTTAATTATGCAAAGTATTAAAGTACGATCGCGCGTTGGTGCAGACAGAATTACTTCTTGAGAAATATTGTTTGCAGACTTAGAGGAAAACGATGATCGAACAACTGACCCCGCAACAAAAAGCCCTGATTCCAGTTTATCGAGAAAAATGGCGAAAAATTGCACTCTCTACTGAGCCGATCGAGCGCGAAGCAGCAGCAAAATCCGTAAGATTTGCCTATGCAGCCCTCGGCTATAAAGAGCCGCAGATAATAATCTGTGATAGCCCCCGGGCAGCTTTCGAGCGCATCTTTATCCCAATTTTTGAAACCTGCCAAAAATCTCCATCTGGGAGAAATATCAAACGGGAAATAACCGCAGTTTTAGGCCATGATCTGACCTACAAAATGCTGACTCAAATAGTGACCAGAAAAGAGGAGTTTTTTTTTCTCTGCTCAATACAGAGGTATATAGATTTCTAAGATACCAATTGGTAGACTATTTTAACCTGCTGCTGTGGTCAGCATTTGGCAGTTTAGAAAGCTGTATCAATTTTCGCAGGCAAATCACCGGAATTTATACATGGCACGAAAGATGGCGTAAATTCGATAGGTTTGCCAGACACCAACATAATGACATCAATAAATTTTTTTTTGCATCGATATCTCGCGGCGCGTTAAGTGATTTCTATATTTCAGTATTAAACGGCGATCGCGATACCGTTAAATGGAGAGCATTTCAGTTGCTAGTTGCCAACTGCGGGTGGATTTATCCTTTTGAAAATACTTGTATTGTGTGCGATCGCCCCCGCATCCTCTCCTTCGACAGTGAACACCGCCTCCACGCCGCAGGAAGGCCCGCCATTCAATTTGCTGACGGATACAGCCTCTATGCTTATCACGGCGTCACCTTACCCGAAAAATACGGCAAAATCCATCCGAACGAATGGCGATCGGAATGGCTTTTAGAGGAAGAAAATACCGAATTAAAGAAATTCCTAATTCAAACAATTGATGACAGGCGATTAAATGGGTGAATCAGGTAATTAATAGTGAGTAATTTTTAGTACAGACTTGAATCGCTGGCGGATCTATAGTTAGTAATTCAACAGTTTACATGAGTTATAATTTAAATTAAAAGCTCGATCGCCCTTGCTCTCAAAAAGGCTCCAATCAAAATAACACTATGAAATTCACCTTAGATGTAGAAAACAACCCTACAGGCTGGCCAGACCACACTCAGCTACCCGAATCAGACGGTACTTTTGTGAAAAATTTCCAAGAACATCCCCAAAGCATTCTGTTAACAGATTCAATTACTCCCGTTTTGCAAAGAATCCACGCTGACGGTAACTATTGCATCGGTCAAGACAGCGGCATTTATTGGCGATTAACTGAGCCGCTAGAACGGGGTGCGGAAGCACCGGACTGGTTTTATGTGCCTAATGTTCCGCCAACTATTGACGGTCAATTGCGCCGTTCTTATGTGATGTGGCAAGAATTTGTAGCACCGTTAATTGTGTTAGAATTTGTATCGGGCAATGGTGCAGAAGAACGGGACAGAACGCCTTTTTTGCGATCGGGTGAACAGGAAACTAAGCCGGGTAAATTCTGGATTTATGAAAATGTCATCCATCCGGCATTTTACGGAATTTATGAAGTAACTAAGGCTAGTGTTGAAGTCTATCACCTGATCGAAGATAGGTATCAATTAGTTGCTGCCAATGAGCGCGGTCATTATCCGATCGCACCGTTAGGAGTGGAATTGGGGATTTGGCAAGGTATATATCAAAATGTTGAGTTACCTTGGCTGCGCTGGTGGGATAGTGCAGGAAATTTGCTGTTATCGGGAGCCGAAAGAGCCGATCGCGCCGAAGACCAATTAGAGCAATTGCGCGCCCAATTGCGATCGGCTGGAATTGAACCGCAATTGTGAGAGAAACCATTGCTGAAAGGGAATTGGGGGAATAAAAGGGCGATCGCCTCCAGAAGAGCGCGATCGCTTTCTAAACAGTATTGCCAACATTCAACTGACCCAGGCGCTTCAAAATACTCAGCACGCTGTACAAATCATTCCCCGGATTGAAAAGGTAAAACTTCCGAGAAAAAGCGTACTGTGCTGTTTCCCGCTTAACTAATTTGACAAATAGAAAATCTGCCCCATTCATTAACAATCCGTAAGTAGGTCGATCGGCACTGAGATTAGCTAACATATAAGCCAGCAACTGCGGAATCCCGACCTCCAAAGAAAACGCCGCTTTCTTCGATTCGATAACTACTACCCAAAACTCCTGAAACAAAGCCAAAACATCCAACTGTCCACTGACAATCATTCCTTCATCTTCGTCCACAATTTCTACAGATTTTTCGGAAGTAACATGAAAAGGAGCCAGATAAAAATCCGCTAAATCCAAAAAAGGAGACAGCACAACCATTTTGACTGTATTTTCTAGAAGTGGCGGATGTTTGAGCAAATTCCTGTAACTGGCCTTCACTCTGTCCAGCCGCTGTTTTTCATAATCGCTGATTTCGGGCAAATCATCTTGCCACTCGCGAAAGAATTGGTCATCCTCAACCCACTCAATTTTGAAGTTGGTTTCCAAATCGTTCAGCGCGACATTTCTAGCTTGAATTGTTTGTACCATAAATTTAAGCAATTCATTAAAATTTGCTCTTAATTTATGATAGCAATAATTGCTAAATTTCCGTTAATTCCGTTTACTAGGACACTTAAGGTCAAACCCGCATTCCGGCAAGTCCGGCAAGTCCGCATTCCGGCAAGTCCGCCAGGGAATGAATTCCCTGGCGGACTGTGGGACTGAGAGAGGGCTCGCCGCATCCACCTTCCCCAATTCCCAAAAAATGTAACGAGTTGTAAAGTATAATTAAACCGAAGCGAACACAGAGGCCAAGTAGTATCAAATGCGAGTTGCGATCGCCGGAGCAGGCTTAGCAGGACTTTCCTGCGCTAAATATCTTACCGACGCGGGCCACACCCCCATCCTCCTAGAAAGTCGGGACGTACTCGGCGGCAAAGTCGCCGCCTGGAAAGATGCAGACGGCGACTGGTATGAAACCGGCCTCCACATCTTCTTCGGTGCATACCCGAATATGCTCCAACTCTTCAAAGAACTTGACATTGAAGACAGGCTGCAATGGAAAGAACACTCGATGATTTTCAATCAGCCGGAAACCCCCGGAACCTATTCCCGCTTTGACTTTCCCGACCTTCCGGCTCCCTTCAACGGCGTCGCAGCCATCCTGAGCAACAACGATATGCTCACCTGGCCCGAAAAAATCCGCTTCGGTATAGGTTTGATTCCGGCGATGCTTCAGGGTCAAAGATACGTCGAAGAAATGGATAAATACTCGTTTTCCGACTGGCTGAAAAAGCAAAACGTCCCCCCCAGAGTCGAAAAAGAAGTATTCATCGCCATGTCCAAGGCGGTCAACTTCATCGATCCCCACGAAATATCTGCAACCATACTGCTGACAGCCCTCAACCGCTTCTTGCAAGAGAAAAATGGCTCGAAAATGGCCTTTTTAGACGGTTCCCCCACAGAAAGGTTGTGTCAGCCGATGGTAGACTACATAACTGAGCGAGGCGGTGAAGTACGGCTGAATGCACCTATCGGCGAGTTTTTGCTCAACGATGACAACACGGTGCGGGGCTTCCAGATTCGGGGAGTAAAAGGGGCAGAGTCAGAAATTCTGACGGCCGATATTTACGTTTCTGCGATGCCGGTTGACCCACTGAAGCTGATGATGCCGAAACCTTGGGGCGAAATGGATTATTTCAAACAGCTCGAAGGCTTGGAGGGAGTACCCGTCATTAATGTACACTTGTGGTTCGATCGCAAATTAACTGATATCGACCATTTGCTGTTCTCGCGATCGCCCCTGCTGAGCGTCTACGCCGACATGAGCAACACCTGCCGCGAATATGCCAACCCAGACAAATCAATGCTGGAACTGGTTTTAGCACCGGCAAAAGACTGGATAGGCAAGTCTGACGAAGATATCGTCGCAGCCACAATGGTCGAGTTAGAAAAACTCTTTCCCGATCAAATCCCAGAACCCGCCAAACTGCTCAAATATCACGTAGTCAAAACCCCACGTTCCGTCTACAAAGCCACTCCCGGACGCCAGCAGTGCCGTCCCACACAAACAACTCCCATTAGCAATTTCTATCTAACGGGGGATTATACGATGCAGCGTTATCTTGCGAGTATGGAAGGTGCCGTGCTTTCTGGTAAGCTGACAGCGCAGGCTATTTCAACGGCCAATAACCAATGAAAAATTAAGAATTTTTCATAAAGACGTAAAAAATCTCCCGTTTTCTAAACGGGGGAAAATCAGTTCTAATCTTTAAATTTCTTATTCTCGGATGCTGCAACTGTCAAAACTCCAGTGCATGAGAACTCTGGCCTCTGTTGATGACTCCTACGAACTGTGCCGCCAAGTCACGGCGAGTTATGCCAAAAATTTTTATTTAGGCACTCAACTCATGCCCGAAGCGAAGCGTCGGGCGATTTGGGCGATTTATGTCTGGTGCCGCCGCACCGACGAACTCGTAGACGGGCCGGGTTCTGATGCAACGACCCCTGAAACCCTCAATCTGTGGGAAAAACGCCTAGAATCTGTGTTTGCCGGCCATCCTCACGACGACTACGACGTAGCTTTGGTGGATACGCTGTCTCGTTTCCCGATCGACATTGGGCCGTTTCGAGAGATGATTGCGGGCCAGCAAATGGACTTGTACCGCAGCCGCTACGAAACTTTTGAAGAGCTCAATCTTTACTGTTATCGAGTAGCGGGTACTGTCGGACTGATGTCGATGTCTGTCATGGGTGTGGACGAGTCGAATCCGGCTGCTAACTGGAATTGGCACTGGGGCAATAAAATTCCCAAAGAAGAAGCCATCTCCCTCGGTATTGCCAAGCAGTTGACTAATATTCTGCGCGATGTCGGAGAAGACGCCCGCCGCGGCCGTATTTACATTCCCTTAGAAGACTTAGCCTTGTTTAACTACACCGAAGAAGATTTATTCAACGGTGTAATTGACAACCGCTGGCGGGAATTGATGCGGTTTCAAATTCAGCGAGCTCGCAAATTATACGCCAGCGCCGAACCGGGAATTAAAGTACTCAGTCCCGATATCCGCTGGACAGTTTGGGCGGCTACAATGCTGTACAGCAGGATCTTAAATGCGATCGAACGCAATCAATATGATGTGTTTCAGAAGCGGGCTTATGTTACCAATTCTCAGAAACTGCTGTGTCTCCCCGCCGCTTGGATGAAGTCAAAAGTGCTTTAACCGCAGGCAATTTTGCTGGCGATTCGGCAACGGGTAAGGGGTATTTGTCAAGTTACAAATTATATGATGTCCAGCAAATTGCATATTAGGTTTTTGGGGACAGGGCAGTGCCGTGTCCCTACCTGTTGTGTGTTAATTGGAGTCAATCGATTTTAGATTTTAGATTTTAGATTTTAGAGGCGACCCCACGGATAAATGCGGGGGCTTGAGGATTTTCGATTTTCGATTTGGGATTGATTCCACCGATAAATCACGTGGCGGGTACCATCAAGAAATTCTTGGTCAAAGTGGCGGTGTAGCGGGTAAAATTTTCAATTGGGCGATCGAACTTTCCAACAATTGCTTTTCCTGCTGGAGTTTTGCTTCTAAATTTTGAATTTGTTCTCGGCGGGCTTCAACTTCAATCAAGCGGCGAGACAATTCTTGACTCTGCAAAGTGAGAGATTGCCTCCAATCTTCTACTTTTTGGGCTTCTTGCTGCAAAAAATCGGGAGTAAAACCTGTTGTTAAATATTTCTCTACTAATTGTAGTACCCAGTTTGTAGCTGCTTGAATATCCAAAACCTGGCTATTTTGGTCAACATTTGCTAATACTAAAATCCCTGCATTTAAAACATTCGTTGCAGAGTTAATTGGATTTTGAGCAAAATCTTTCTGTAATGTCAAGAAACTTTCTTCACTAAGAATAGCCCAAGTATCATCAGAATTTTGGCAAGCCAGCAATTGCAGACTTATCTCGCCTAAATTTTCCTGATTTTGTACTTTGGCTAAATATAACATGAGGGTTATTAGTAATTGGTAAGTGGTAATTGGGTATTAATTATTGGTTATTAGTTATTTGTTGTAGGATTTGCGAGATCGTAGGGGCGGGTTTTACAAACAATCTATGCCTGAAACTAACTATCTCGTAAACCCGCCCCGGCCACAGTCAACAGTCAACTCTTAAAACAACTTTAGCCGATCGCGCCTGTGGTGCGTGAGAGTCAATATTTTCCTTGGGATTCCCAGATTTTTCGCCCTCACGCAGCCTACAAATTGACTAAAAGCAGTCAACAGTTAACAGTTAACAGTCAACAGTCAACTATTAAAACAACTTTAGCCGATCGCGCAAAATCTCAGCTTGTTTTTCGGCTTCCGCCAAAGCATCCCTCGCCCCCTGAACCACATCAGGAGTAGCCTTATCCACAAACTTCTGATTAGTCAAACGCGCCGCAGTATGCTTAATTTCAGCTTCCACTTTGCTCAACTTCTTTTCTAATTTAGCACGCAAAGCCACCAAATCGACCACCCCAGCCAGAGGAATCAATACTTGCACAGTACCTACAACCCCAGTAATTGTCTGTCCCAAATCTGTATCCAAACTAGCAGTTACGGTCAGATTTTCGACTTTTGCCAAATCCTGAATGTAAACGCCTCCATCTGAGATTATTTGGCGTTCTTTCTCGTTTTCGCTTTGCAAAATCGCCGTCACCTTCACACTTGGCTTGATATCAGAATCCGCCCGCAAATTGCGAATAGTGCGAATTGTACCGAACAACAACTCAAACTGCTGTTCCAAATCAGAATCAATGAGTGATGCGTTTGCTTCAGGATAAGCTTGCAAAGCCAAACATTGATCGTCACCTGTTTGAGTCAGAGTGTGCCAAATCTCCTCAGTAATGTGCGGCATAAAAGGATGCAGTAGTTTCAGAATCCCTTCCAACACAAAAGCAAAAGTTTGCTGTGCCACTTTCTTAGAATTTGGTTCAGCATCCTGTTGCAGGCGAGACTTAACTAACTCAATATACCAGTCACAGAAATCGCCCCAAATAAACTCATAAAGTCCCTTCGCCGCTTCCCCCAAACCGTAATTTTCCAAACAATTGCGGCTTTGTTGCACAACATGATAATAGCGAGACAGAATCCAGCGATCGCACAATTCCAAACCACCTTCCACAGAAGGACGGCCCAACTGCTGCGGAGTCTGTCCCTCCAAATTCATCATCACAAACCTGGCCGCATTCCACAACTTATTCGTGAAGTTCCGCGAAGCTTCCACTGATTTCGATTCATCAGTTTTGCGATCGTACTCCATGCGAATATTTTGACCTGCCCCTACCACTTCCTTAACCAAGGTGTAGCGCAAAGCATCAGTACCGTACTTGCCAATCAACAGCAGCGGATCGATACCGTTATTTTTACTCTTAGACATTTTCTGACCGTTTTCATCCAACACCAAACCGTGAATGTAAACAGTATCAAAAGGCATCTTTTCAGTAAAATGTCCTGCCATCATCGTCATTCTAGCAACCCAGAAAAAGATGATATCAAAACCTGTTACCAAAGTAGTTGTCGGATAGTAAAACTCCAAATCTTTAGTTTCGTCCGGCCATCCCAAAGTTGAGAAAGGCCACAACCCGGACGAAAACCAAGTATCCAATACGTCTGGATCTCTTGCTAGCTGCACGTTATTACCAAATTTCGCCGTGGCTTTTTCCCTAGCTTCAGCTTCAGTTTTCGCAACTATAAAAGGTGTTGTATCAGTAATTTCTCCTTGACTTTCGCTAACAGCATACCAAGCCGGGATTTGGTGTCCCCACCACAATTGTCTGGAGATACACCAATCCTTTAGCTTCACTAACCAATCGCGATAAACCTTTGTCCATCTTTCAGGAACAAAGACTGGTGAGTTATTTTGGTCTAATGCTTCTAAAGCGCGTTGAGAAAGAGGATCTATCTTCACAAACCATTGCGTAGATATCAACGGTTCGACCGCAACTTTGCCACGTTCGCTGTAGGGAACAGTATGCTTATAATCTTCTATTTTAACTAAAACCCCGTCAGTTTCTAACCGCTGCACCACATTTTTTCGGGCAACAAATCGGTCTTGTCCTTGGAATTCTCCAGCATTTTCATTTAAAGTTCCGTCCTTATTCATGATGTTAATAAACGGCAAATTGTGACGTTTACCCATCTCGAAGTCATTCGGATCGTGGGCGGGAGTTACTTTGACACAACCAGTTCCGAAAGTCGGATCGACAAACTCATCAGCAATGATTGGAATTTCGCGATTGACGATCGGCAAAGTCACAGTTTTACCGATAAGATGCTTGTAGCGATCGTCCTGCGGATTCACCGCCACCCCAGTATCGCCCAGCATCGTTTCCGGCCGAGTCGTCGCCACCTCCAAATAACCAGAACCGTCCGTCAAAGGATAGCGGAAATGCCACAAATGACCTTCAACTTCCTGCTGGTCTACCTCCAAATCCGACACAGCAGACTGACTCGCCGGACACCAATTCACCAAGTAATTGCCGCGATAAATCAGCCCCTCATCGTACAGGCGGACAAACGCTTCTAAAACCGCAGCGGATAAGCCTTCATCCATCGTAAAGCGTTCACGCGACCAATCAACAGACACGCCCAAACTGCGTAATTGATTAGTAATAGTATTGCCCGATTCAGCTTTCCACTCCCAGGCCCGTTCCAAGAATTTTTCTCGACCTAAATCGTGGCGAGTTTTGCCTTCTGCTTTGAGTTGCTTTTCGAGAATAGTTTGAACAGCGATGCTAGCATGATCCGTTCCCGGCAACCACAGCGTATTGCGTCCGGTCATGCGGTGATAGCGGACTAGGACATCAATCAGCGTCTCTTCAAAAGCGTGTCCCATGTGGAGACTGCCGGTCACGTTGGGCGGCGGGATGACGACGCAGTAAGGTTCGCCTCCGGCTTCGGGGTCAGCTTTGAAGGTTTGGTTGTCTTCCCAGTATTTTTGCCACTTTGCTTCGGTGGCTTTGGGGTCGTATTGGGGGGGTAGGTTTGCGGTCATTGGCGAGAGGGTGCAGGTTTTATATATAAGATTGTGCCACAGCGGGGGGAAGAGAAGAGGTTTGAACCGCAGAGGGCGCAGAGGGCACAGAGGGAAGAGTGTTGGGAGGGTTTTGGGTTAGGATTGTGATCTAGGTTTGAGAAGAGGAGAGGAGAGTTGGGAGACGAGTTTAATGAGTTGACTTATGCTGTGATTGGGGCAGCAATGGAGGTTCATAAGGAGTTGGGGCCGGGGTTTTTGGAAGCGGTATATGAGAATTCGTTGCGTGAAGAACTCTCGCGCCGGGGAATTCCTTTTCAACCTCAACCTACAGTAAATGTAACTTATAAAGGTGTTGTGGTTGGGGAAGGCAGATACGATATGCTGGTTGCCAACACTATCGTAGTTGAATTAAAGTCAATCCAAACTATACTTCCTATCCATGAAGCTCAAGTTTATTTCATATCTGAAAATGACTGGTTATCCTCTCGGTCTTCTCATCAACTTTAACGTCCGCTTTTTAAAAGAAGGAATCCGCCGCCTCGCCTCATCCTCTCCTAAATAAACCTCTCATCCCTCTCCTCTCTCCGCCCTCTGAGCCCTCTGCGGTTAAATCCTCTTAATATCTTTCATTATTTCACCTCCTTATAATCAACTCCATAACTCGTATCTCTCCCCGACAAATATGTCGTTTTCCCCGTTAAAGTCTCAAGAGCTTTTTTCGTTTCAGCCGAAGTAATCGAATTCAGCGGCACGCCGAACTTGCTAGCCAAACCAGCGGCCACGCCCACACCTTGTCCTTGATAAATATTCACTGTCGCAATTCGCCCGACGGATACAGCCATACCGACATAACCGGACGATCGCCCGACAATGGCTAAATTCTTGACTTTGCTAGCTAAAGCGCTTTCTATCCCGAAATTATAGACGGGCAGCGGCGGAATTCTCGCAGATAAATTCTTGACTCCGCCCCGCATATCGAAATCGTAGGAAAAACTGCCGATCGACTTTTCGGGTACTGTTCCCCCTTTGATAATCTCCTGCCCCGTCAGCGGATCTATCACATCGCGAACGTTCAAAGTTTGCCTGATATAAATCTCGTCGGGAAGAAATACTCTCACATCTTTACCAGACTTCTTTTGTAGCCAGTATTGGAGAAATGACATTTCTCTAATCATTTCAGGAGTCGGTTTTCTGCCGTTAGCTTCCATCTTCATGATTTGGGGAACTTGGTATTTAAACAGAAACCCGTTCCAGGACAGCACATTTTTGTTATAAACGCAGACATTGCCTTTATCAAAAAAGAATCCTTTATTTTGGCTAAATGGCAGCTTTCTGTCTATGTGATACGCTGCACCTATAGCTACGCTTCTGATGTCGTAGCCGTCTGTATATGGCTGATAAATCGTACTCCAGAAATTCCTCATCCAGAATTTTGTACTGGCAGGATCTTTAGATTTCATAATGCTTTCTTTAATCTTTTTTACCAAAGGCCGATTGTAGAGGATTTCATCTTCTATGCTGCGGAATTCGGACATCGTTATACCAGTAATTCTCGGAACTACAGAGACTGCTAAAGTTTCATTTTTTGATTTTATATTTTGAGATTCATATCCTGTATAATAAGATAATCCGGCTTTTCTGGCTAATTCCGCGTCTTGAGTTACGTCAATAAAAGAGTTGGCTTTAATTATGAGATTGCTGCCTTTTACTTCGGCATATTCAATTTTTTTATCGACGACGCGGGGAGTAAGAGTTGAGTTGGAAATAACTTTGATTCCGGCTGCTGAAAGCATCTGTTTGAGAGCTCGATCTGCCTTGTTTGGGTCTAAGCAAGATTCGGGCGCATCCGCTTTATCTAAGAATTCCTTAAAACATTGGGCGTAGGGTTGGCGATACCAACCGGGGATTTTATCTACATCGATGTAAGCTAAACCGCCACGGGTGAGTAAGCCGCCCAAAGGTGCTCTTCCGTAGTTCGATCGCACGATCGCAACTTTGCCCTTTGCGCCTAAAGTTTTCTTAGCCCATATCGCCGCACATATCCCCGGTACTTCATCACCATATACTACTACATCGAACGTTTGCTCTGGTGGTTTTTTGGGAAGTACCGGAGGCGGGCTGCTGGATTTTTGCTGCAGAGTTCCATTGTCTAAGGTGGCACTTGCTGGGTTTCTATTTGCGATATAATTTTCTATTTCTCTGAAAGGCGGATAATTAAGTAAAAGTTTTAGGGCGGCAAAGATGATTGCAATTGAAGCTAATTTCTTGAAAGTAGAGAGCATTCAGTTGACTCGTTTATAAATTTGCATTACCTGAAAGCGCAGTTCAGGGTTTACGGAGTTGAATATAGCACGTTTAGATTGTTTCGACACAAGTTTAAATTTTCCGGGAACAGTTGTTAGCGGTTTTGCCAGTGTTACTGGTTTGGCAGGGCATTTGATGTGGGTAAGGATGGTGGGTGCGATCGCATCTCAGATATCTGGTGTCGGGAAGGGCGAGCTGCTACAATAATTTAAGCACAACAATTGAGTCACCTTAAACATACAGAAAAAATGGAAAAAGTTTTTGTACATCCTGAATGTCCTTTTTCAGAGAACACATTTAAACTATTGGCACAATTGTATGCAGAAGGCAAAAGTCCCGATTTTTTAATGACAGACAAAAAAACTTACCTCAAATATGTAGCAGAGCCATTAAAATATATTTTAAGCCAGGTAGAAGAGCAGTTGCCTGATTTTATGAAAAATTATCTAAATATAAAGTCTGAGATATTGGATTTTGGCTTTAAAACAAAAGATGAGCAATCACCAGCTTACACTGTAGGCTTGTGCTTTCACGATAGCGATAACAGTTCTAAGTTAATATTACTCCTTCAAGAAGACCGATTAACTTTTGGTTTATGTGCAGGCTATGAATTTGTTGAGCAGATGGTAACAAACTACCAAAACTATGATAAAAATAATCCTGTTTTAATCAATTATTTTAAACGTTATAACCTACCTACAAAGCATCAGTGTCGTTTAAAATATGCGGGTGAAAAGGATTATAGTAGCTGGAAAACTTTTGAGCGTACAATCACAGATAAAAACTCTATTTCTGAACTATTAGAAAGTATTTTGAAAGAGATTGATCTCGATTCAAAAAAATGGATAAATGTTGTTTATGAGAATATTTTCGTCTGCGTATCACTTGAGAAATCCGAAGAGTTACTAGGCTATTCTGCCAAGCAGTTAATTTACAAAATAGCACAAGCCTTTAAAAAATTATTTCCCTTATTGTTAATCTCTTCTTGCGACAATCCTGATAGATTAACTCTTTTCGATGTGTATGAGACGCTAGTATTCCAAAATGAATTTAATCCAGTGTATCAACTAGAAGAGATTTCCGAAATTACTGGTTTTCAAAAAACCCAACTAGCCCAATGGATACACACCATTAACCGCAAAGGCCAAACCATCATCCAAGGCCCACCCGGAACCGGAAAAACCTTCCTTGCTCAAAAAATCGCCCAACACTTAATCGGTGGCGGTGACGGTTTTTCAGACATTATCCAATTTCATCCAGCTTATACTTATGAAGACTTTATTCAAGGCATCCGCCCCCAAACTCAAGATGGGCAATTAACTTATCCAATAGTTCCCGGTAGGTTCCTAGAATTCTGCGAAAAAGCCGAAGCCCGTGAAGACACTTGCGTTCTCATTATTGATGAAATTAATCGCGCAAATTTATCTCAAGTCTTTGGCGAGTTAATGTATCTCCTAGATGACCGACAGGACACAAAACGTTTTATTACACTAGCCAGCGGTAAACTATTTAGAATCCCTACAAATGTCCGAATTATCGGCACAATGAATACAGCAGACCGTTCTATTGCCTTAGTCGATAATGCACTTCGCCGCCGCTTCGCATTCATTCCCGTTTATCCAAACTATGAAGTGCTGCGACAGTATCACCACAGAGAGGAAACAGGTTTCCCAGTTGATAAATTAACTAGCATTCTAGAAGATGTCAATTGCGCAATTAACAACAAACACTATGAACTAGGCATCTCCTTCTTTTTGACAAAAACCTTAGCTGAAGATATCCAAGATATTTGGCAAATGGAAATCGAGCCATACCTCGAAGAATACTTCTTTGATAACCTGGAAAAAATGGATGAGTTTCTCTGGAAAAATATCAAGAATAAAGTCGGCTATGGACAATCTAACGCCGTCATTAACGCCGAGAAAGTGGCGTTACTGCATCCACCACAATTATGAAACCAGAATCCCGCTGAATTATGGAACTGAAAGAATATGAATTACGAATTTTAGATCGAGACTTAATCCCCGACTCAGTAGGAAAAAAAATACACCATAATTATGACAAGGAAATCGAGATAGAATTTCCCAACCCTAAAACAAAAGATAAATGGCACTTAAAATCTAAAGGCAGAGTTGGCAACATTCCCATCACTCCAGAATTTTGCATTATCATCCACCCAAAAGTCCCAATTGCCAACTTATTCGGAATGCTTGAGTATGCCTACAAACTTAAGATAAAATTTCCCCAAGGAGCGATTCAGTGCCAATTTTTAGAACAAAGTTACGAGACATTAGCTAACATTCTTGCACAAAAAATCCTAGAACGCTGTCGCAAAGGATTATATCGCGATTATTTATCCAAAACCGAAAGACTCGCCTACATTCGCGGCCGCGTCGATTTGCGGTCAGCCCTGCAAAAACCTTGGGATGTTAAACTAAAATGCCACTACAACGAACAAACAGGCGATATCGAAGACAATCAAATACTCGCTTGGACACTTTTCATCATTGGCCGCAGCGGTTTGTGCCGTGAAGCTGTTTCATCCACTGTGCGAAAAGCCTTTCACGCACTCCAAGGATTTGTTACATTAAAACCTTTTAAATCAGAAGCTTGTATTGATAGAAATTATCACCGTTTGAATGAAGATTATCAACTTTTACACGCCTTATGTCGATTCTTTTTAGATAACACAGGGCCGAGTCACGAAAGTGGCGATCGCGAAATGCTCCCTTTTCTCATAGACATGGCTAAATTATACGAACAATTTGTCGCTGAATGGCTCAAAGCAAATACACCAAAAGGCTTTTTTGTCAAACCACAACACCGAGTCATTCATGACCCAAACTATTTCTATTGGATTGACTTACTGCTGTGCGATATTGCAACAAGTAAAGTCCTGTATGTCCTCGATACAAAATACAAAGCTCCCGATAAAATAGATAATAAAGACATTTATCAAATAGTTGCTTACGCCCATGTGTTAAACTGCCAAAATGCAATTCTCGTCTACCCGCAAAACCTCAAACAGCCACTAGACATAAAACATGGCGATATCCGAGTTCGCAGTCTAACTTTTTCCCTAGATAGCGACCTCAATGAAGCCGGAAAAACCTTCTTAACCTCTCTACTTCCCAACACCCTCCCCTAACTCTACTCTGCGCCCTCTGCGCCCTCTGCGGTTCATTTCTCCACAAAAAAAGAGGCGCAATTGCGCCTCTCAAATCTTTCATGTCTGTGTTCTAAACACTAACAGCCACTTTCGCTTCCTTCGCAGTCAACTTCTCGTAAGTCGCCCGCATCTTCAATCCGACTAACACTTGGAACAAACCAGTTCCATTGTTGGAACCAGGATATTCGCGGTGCTGAAGCAACAGGTGAGTTAACTCGCCTTCATACTTCGCAGAAGTCTTGCTCAAATGGCTTTCGATGTAAATAACTTCTTCGAGATTCTCGAATTGACCATCTACTTCCAAAATCGAGACTTCGTGGCCGTAGAAAGCGTCAGGCCCGTAGTACATCTTAATTCCGGGATAGGAACAAGTCAGCTTGCGGCCGCAAGGAACCCAGTTAATTGTTGAACCTTCGTCAAACAAATACGCAGGCTCAAAATTGGCGATGCCTTCGCGCTGGATCATCTGCACGCGCAGAACCTTCCGCTCTTTGTCATCTTTGATCAAGTTGGTCGGCAACACTTGAATTACCACATCAGCATATTGCTTTTGCGGGTCGATGTAGGCGGTAAAATCCGGTTTGCGAGCATTGATCGCAAACAGCACGTCTTCGTAACGGTGGCCCCGTTCCGCCATGTCGCGCTGGATTTTCCAAGCAATTTTTACCTCGTCACTGATGTCGAGGTAGACGCTGAAGTCGAGGAGCGATCGAACTCGCTCGTCGTACAGGGGATGCAGCCCCTCAATCACAATCACGTGATTCGGCTCAACCCTTTCGGGCGGGTCGATCATACCGGTTTCGTGGTTGTAAATCGGCTTGTCGATCGCGTGACCTTCTTTGAGAGCCTTCATTTGCTCGGCCATCAGGTCAAAATTGTTAGCTCTGGGGTCAAGGGCTGTAATCCCTGTTTCCTTGCGCTGCTTGCGATCGAGACTGTGATAGTCGTCGAGGCAGATTACAGTCACGAAATCTTCCCCGAATAAATCTGTCAATCGGCGTAAAAAAGTAGATTTTCCGCATCCGGAATCTCCGGCAACGCCAATTAAAACCACGCGATCCGGCTTACTGGTCATAGTTTCCCTCTAACAAAATCACTGTTTACTAACTAACTCAAGTCTAGATTCCACAAAATTTCAGCCCGCAGGTAGCGGCAAGCAGGCTTTGTGCTGCTGTGCTACCCCGAGACGATCGAGTTCTCACCAGCATACAGCAGTGAGTTGACTGCCTGCCCGGGCAGACCCAAGCAATCTTCAAGGCAAGTAATTAATACTAACTTTAGTGGTTAATCTTACCAGAAGGCGTTCGCCCCCTACAAGCTCAACCTCATTAAACTCCTCGAATCTTCCTTTCTCTGGTGGGGCGCTCCCCAAATCAGAAGGACTTATCGGGGCAGATCCCCCGATCGGGTAAAATATTGGCAGTACGCAGACAACAATAGCTATAGGTCAACAGCCGAACGCAATAGGGCTCGGTGAGCGCGGCGTTCGGCTAGTAGGGATTTGATACGCGAGCGATCGCAACTTCAACACTCCCGCCGGCGTGGCGAGGCCCAAAAATTGGCGCGGCCAATTAGTCCCGAGGGCCTTAAGAAAAAAGTAAATTGAGTCTCACGTCACATTCTCTTTCTTTATAACTCTGTATCGTGAAGGACAAGCAACAAATGTACAGCCCAAGCATATCTGGTGTTGCGGCAAACTCAGAATCAGGCAGCCGCATCTTTGTTTACGAAGTGGAGGGTATGCGTCAGAGCCAAGCAACTGACCAAATAAGTAACCCGATTCGCCGTAGCGGTAGCGTATTTATCTCCGTGCCCTACGAGCGCATGAATCAGGAAATGCGCCGGATTGCTCGGATGGGTGGCAAAATTATCAGCATCCGCCCCTCAAACAGCGCTCCCGAAACAAATGGCAAAGTCGCACCAGAAGCAGGGCTACAGAGTCAGAAATCTGGAGAAAAAACTAAGCCTATGACTCAAGCCAAGGAAAAAGTTCAGGTTCCTGTTAACCTCTACAAGCCAGCCAATCCCTATATTGGTAAGTGCATTTCTACAGAAGAATTGGTCAAAGAAGGCGGCGAGGGTACAGTCCGTCACGTCAAATTTGACATTTCTGGAGGCAATTTGCACTATCTCGAAGGTCAAAGTATCGGGATTATTCCCGATGGGACGGATAAAAACGGCAAACCTCACAAAATTCGGCTGTATTCGATCGCCTCCACCCGTCACGGAGACGATGTAGACGACAAAACAGTCTCTCTGTGCGTCCGCCGCCTAGAGTACAAAAGCCCAGAAACTGGTGAAAAAGTCTTTGGTGTTTGTTCGACTTTTCTCACCGGTTTGCAACCTGGAGATGATGTCAAAATCACCGGCCCCGTAGGCAAGGAAATGCTGTTGCCCGACGACGAGGAAGCCACCGTGATTATGATGGGTACCGGTACGGGTATTGCTCCTTTCCGGGCTTATTTGTGGCGGATGTTTAAAGAAAACAACCCCGATTACAAATTCAGAGGTTTAGCTTGGTTGTTCTTTGGAGTTGCTTACACTCCCAACATTCTTTATAAGGAAGAGTTGGAACAATTGCAGCGCGAGTTCCCCGATAATTTCCGCTTGACTTATGCCATCAGCCGCGAGCAAAAGAATGCTGACGGCGGCAAGATGTACATTCAAAACCGGATTCAAGAGAACGCAGACCAATTGTGGGAATTGGTTCAAAAGCCGAATACTCACACTTATATCTGCGGTTTGAAGGGTATGGAAGGCGGAATTGATGAGGGAATGTCGGCCGCGGCTGGCAAGTACGGCGTTGACTGGGCTGCCTATCAGAAACAGTTGAAGAAAGAGCACCGTTGGCACGTTGAAACTTACTAATGTGTTACCAGATTTAATCTGATTTGTAGGGTGGGCTTGGCTCGCCCTACAATTGTTTTAAACAGTTTTTAGTTTTGAGAAGCTTGAACGGCCCATAAAAAGTGTACAATATACAGTAAGCTCACCGAAAAAGGGAGATGACTGACATGACCCTAATTTCTACCCAACAACTGACCTTTAAAGAGTATCTGGACTACCAGGGAGAATCAGGTGTTTGTTATGAATTATATCGGGGACATATCATTGAAATGCCAACACCGACAGCTATACATATCAAAATATGTGAATTTTGGGTTTACCAGTTCCGGCGCTTCTTTGCAGCACACAACCTACCGCTAGTTGCAGTTGTCACTACCGCAGTCCGAACCGAGGAAAACTCGGCGCGCGTTCCTGATGTTGTAATTTGCACTCAGAGTCTTTGGGAACAAGTCTGTGATCAACCTGGTTCCGCAGTCTTGGACTTTGAAGAAAAACCGCTGTTAGTTATAGAAGTTACCAGTCAAAATTGGCGGGACGACTACATCCGTAAACGGGCAGAATATGACTTAATTGATATCCCTGAATATTGGATTGTAGACCCCAATCAACCGAAAATACGAGTGTGTAGCCGTCCCGAAAATGAAGGCAGTTACTCTCACCAGGAATTCTTACCGGGACAGCAAGTTCAATCTGTACAGTTCGCTGAATTTATTTTATCGGTGAATCAAGTGCTATCTCCGCCGCTAGTAGAAGATTTAATTCGAGAAGAAGAAGCACAGCGACAGCAGCTAGAACAGCAAAATCGGCAGCTAGAAGAGCAAAATGAGCAGCTAGAACAGGAAGTTAATGCAGAACGCCAGCGGGCCGAAAGATTGGCCCAGCAACTCCGAGAAATGGGGGTAGACATGGATTCAGAACTTTGAATTGTCATATCAAATTAGATCCCCGACTTCTTAAAGAAGTCGGGGATCGGGATATTAAGCTTACTTAAATGACAAATTGCTTGATTAGCATACAATGATTGTAGGTTAATTGAGTTTCTACGGGTCAAAGTCGTGGCTTTCAAAATTGGTTTGTTAGGTTTGGGTACAGTTGGCGCGGGAACAGCAGAGATTTTGCTCTCCCCAGATGGCCGCCATCCGCTGTTGCAGGAATTGGAAATCTATCGGGTGGGAGTGCGCGATATTTCTCGAACTCGGTCTTTACAATTGCCAGAAAATGTGCTGACAACTGACCTAGAAGCGATCGCAACTGACCCGGAAATTGATATTGTAGTAGAACTGATTGGCGGATTGGAACCGGCGCGATCGCTCATTCTGCAAGCTATTGCCAGCGGCAAGCACGTCGTCACTGCCAACAAAGCAGTTATCGCCCGCTACGGTAATGAAATCTTCGAGGCCGCCAACAAAAAAGGCGTTTACGTAATGCTAGAAGCTGCTGTCGGCGGCGGCATTCCGGTCATTCAAAGCCTTAAACAATCTTTAGGTGCAAACCGCATTCAAACTGTCACCGGCATCGTCAACGGCACAACTAATTACATCCTGACGCGGATGCAAACAGAAGGTGCAGACTTTGCCGAAGTGCTCGCCGACGCTCAGCAATTAGGTTATGCTGAAGCTGACCCCACAGCAGATGTAGATGGATTAGATGCTGCCGATAAAATTGCTATTTTAGCCTCGCTAGCTTTTGGCGGACGCATCAAATTAGCAGATGTTCACTGCGAAGGTATTAGAAAAGTTAGTGCGGCTGATATTAACTACGCCGACAAGCTGGGATTTGTGATTAAATTGTTGGCTATTGCTCAAGAAACCTCCCGCTACAATGGCAAGCAAGCGGAGGGAGAAAGCGAACTGCTGTCAATTCGAGTGCATCCTACTTTTGTGCCGAAAACTCATCCGCTGGCGAGTGTCAACGGGGTTTACAATGCAATTTTAGTCGAAGGAGAGCCGATCGGGCAATTGATGCTGTACGGGCGCGGCGCCGGTGCCGGCCCCACAGCTAGCGCCGTAGTATCCGACATAGTGAATGTGGCGGCAATCGTGAAAAGCCAAGCTGTTCCGACTCCTCATCCTTTGCTGAGTTGCAGTCACCAACACTACTGCAAAATTGCTCCGATGCAGGAACTGGTTACTCGCTTTTACGCCCGTTTTCTGACGCGCGATACTCCGGGGGTAATTGGCCAACTCGGCACTTGTTTCGGCAACCACAAAGTTAGTTTGGAATCAGTTGTGCAGACGGGAATTCACGGCGATTTAGCAGAAATTGTCGTCGTGACTCACGATGTTAGGGAAGGTAATTTTCAACAAGCACTCGATGAAATTCGCGCGATGGAAGCAGTCCATAGTATTGCTAGCACGTTGCGAGTTTTGTAAAAGTGATGGGGTAGGAGCGGGTTTCACATACAATATTTGCCAATAATTGACAATCTCTAAAACCCGCCCTCTCGCTCACCCAACGGTAAATGTCATGTACATTTTTTCCATTTGAGCCAAGTAAACGTTAATTTAGATTATTCGTGGTGCGGGGGCGGGTTTATGTATATTGTTTGTAGTCATTAAATATTGTTGGTAAAACCCGCCCCTACCAGATAATGAAAGGAAGAGAATTCGATTTTGTCGATCGCCCAACGGGAAGGCACTTGCTAGATTCCCTGTATGAAAAGTTTGCAAAACCCCAACTGCACGATACTTTTAAACCCAATAATCCTTCAATTTACATTCGGCACGAGTCAGGGCAAGTTATTGATGGAAATTATATCATAACAAAAGTGTTTGAAGACTCTCGGACGGGTTTTTATGCTGAAAGTCGCTTCCCCATTTCTGGCAATAATCCGCCTGTTTTAGTGATTCGCGGATACGGTTCTTGGTATCCTTTCGAGCGCGTTTTGGAAGATACGCCCGATGTATTTATGGCAAAACTAGAACGCCAGTTAAAATCGGCGCAAACTGCGGGTGCTATTGATTGGATAAAGCAGCAATTTTACAGCGGGAATCCGCCCGATGTCATCGGAGAAAGTTTGGGCGGCAAAGTTGCTCAGCAAATAGCAGCAAAATACCCGGATTATATTAGATCCACTGTAATTTTTAATTCTTTGGGCGTTTCGGAAAAGTTAGCTAAAACTTCCACCGCCAACAATGTTTTTCACTACTTTACTTTAGGCGAAAGGTATGCTTTCTGGGCAAATCAAGGCGATTACATACCGGGAACGATTTTTGTGATTTCCCAGAAGGGGAAAAGCTGTTGTTATAAAATCGAAGAGGCGATCGTCCGAATGGCGCGTTTTGAAGGCAAGTTTCTCAAAAGGCGCGCGATTGTGGCAATATTGGCTCAGTTGCTTTTGCTAAACAGACACAATGCGATCGTCCTCAACAAGCGGCGGCCGGTAGTCGTTCAGATCGATCGCACTCAATTGCAAATTTTCCGAAAAAAGCGCTTTGTTTAAACTCACACAGAATGGCTTCAGGCCGCAGATGGCTGATTTTCCCGCGCTGCGACTGCCAGAAGCAGACAAAGTGCTGCGATCGCTTTTTCCCATTCTTGCTTTACAGCGGTGGGTTGAACTTCATCAAAGGCACTAACTAAACGAGGGATCGCTCGTTCTAATGCCTGTCTGGGAATTGATTTGTGCAGATCGACTAAACGAGTTAAACTTTCTTGATTCTTCAAAAAACCGACTACCCATTTCGTAGTATGATCGGGACTGTTAGGGACGTTTTTAATTCCTAGTTCTGTTTGCAACCAGTCGTAAAAAGGCGGCAGCTTTTGAGCTAAAACAGTTCCAGCAGTTGGCAAAGTTTCTTTGAGTAAAGCAGTATCGAGACTTCCTAATAATTGATTGAATTCCGGTGAGTCGAGCAAGCTAGTTAATGGCAGTGAAAGCAGGGCTTCAGAAGCGTCGGGGGATACATTTAAAGTCCGCGAAAATGTTTGCAGCATTGGAAAGTCTCTGGTATTGATGACTTTTTTAGCCTAACAATCACGCGAATCAATGAATATGAGCTACCTCATATTAGCAAAATTGTAAGATATCGATCGCCAAAGGAGCCTCTAAATCTAGCTGCTTGCATCTGCGGTTAATAATTTCCCATTAAATATTCTACACAAACTCTCCCTTAGCAACCATCACCACCTTACCACCCACCAAAACTGTTATTTTCCCTTCATTTTTGGCGGCTTGTAATAAGAGCAAAGAAGGTCGATCGATTTCATAACCCTGCTCAACTCTGACATCAATCTTTGCCGATCCATAATAATCATGTTCTACCAAATATCCCGCCAAGCAGCCGTTAGCACTGCCAGTCGCCGGATCTTCGGGAATTCCTAATGAATGGGCAAAAACTCGCACGCTTAAATCATTAATGTCGCTGTAAGTTTCTGGGCAAAATATTAAAATTTCTTTCGCTTCCATTGTATTAACTAGCTCAAAATATTTATCTAAGTTGACTTGAGCTTTTTTGAGCGAGGCGAGAGTTTTTAACGGTACAATAATAAACGGCACTCCGGTCGAAACTTCTTGAATTGGGAAGTTGGCATCAATTTCATCGGGTTGTAAATTCAAGACATTTGCCAGAGTCTCGGCTGATAAAACTTGACCAAAACTAGGCGCGTTTTGTCGCATCCACAAAATATCTGCCGATTCATTGTGATAATTAAAAGTAACCGGAATTTGACCCACGGCTAGATTGAGAATTACTCGATCGACCTTTTCGCGAATCATCTCTTGCTGCAACACAAACGCAGTGCCCAAAGTCGGATGACCGGCAAAGGGCAATTCCTTCTTGGGCGTGAATATCCGCACGTCATAGCCGCCATCTCGCGGATCGGGCGATCGAATAAACGTAGTTTCTGAATAATTGATTTCTCTGGCTATCTGTAGCATTTGAGCCTCAGATAGTTCGGCAACTCCCGCACCGCAAAATACAGCTAGTTGATTGCCAGCATATTTTGACTCTGCAAACACGTCAACTATATAAAAATTCACATTTCCCTCGTTCAACAGTAGTTTGTGTAGTAGCGGTTTCAACCGCCGAGTATTATAAAATTTCTTGTTACCAGGCTCTGCCTGGTAACACAGATCCACAGGCTCCGCCTCGCTACTTCAAACAGCGAATTGCTTCCAACATTCCCCTAGCTTTATTCAGCGTTTCTTCGTACTCCATATCCGGGTTAGAATCAGCCACCAAACCAGCGCCAGCTTGCACAGAAACCGAATGTTTGTCACCACCTAAAGAACGAACTACCATAGTCCGAATTGCGATCGCACTATTCAATTGCCCCTCAAAATCATAATACCCGTAAACCCCAGAATACGGCCCCCGGCGACAACCTTCCAACTCGTGCACAATCTCCATCGCCCGAATCTTCGGAGCACCGCTAACCGTACCCGCAGGAAAACCAGCTTTCAACAAATCCCAAGCTGTCTTATCCTGAGCCAATTCTCCCACCACATTGCTCACAATGTGCATGACATGAGAATAACGCTCAATTTCCATTAATTCGTCAACTTTTACAGTACCGTTTCGGCAAACTCTGCCTAAATCGTTCCTGCCCAAATCAACTAACATGACGTGTTCCGCAATTTCCTTGGGATCTTGAAGCAATTCAGCAGCCAAAGCATCATCTTCTTGAGGAGTTTTACCCCGGCGGCGAGTGCCGGCAATCGGTCGCAAAGTTGCTATTTTTTTACCATCAGCAGTGTTTTCTGCCTTCACCATAATTTCGGGACTCGAACCGATAATCTGCCAATCTCTGAAATGAAAATAAGCCATGTACGGAGAAGGATTAATCAGACGCAAAGATCGGTAAAGTGCAAAAGAATCGCCGCTGTATTCAGCCTCTAGTCGCTGCGAAATAACTACTTGAAAAATATCTCCGGCTTTGATATATTCCTTCGCTTTTAAGACATTGGCACAATACTTTTCACGGGTAATATTGCTCGTGTAAGCCAATTCTGTATTTCCGGTGGTGGAACGGGCATCTTGCCCGTTATTGGGAGGTGTCCATTCTATGAGAGTAGATTGCCGGGAAAGCGGCGATTGCAGCTTCTGAACTAACTTACCAACGCGATCGCACGCTTGCTGATAAGCATCGGCCAAATCAACGCCAACCTCCCGCAAATCCGCATAGGCGACGGCCCAAATTTTCCGCTTCACCTGGTCGAAAATCAGCAAATTATCCACCTGCATCCACAATCCATCCGGCAAATCATTCTCGCTTGCTGGATGCACGGGAACTCGCGGTTCTATCCACTTAATTAACTCGTAACCCCAAAAACCGAATAGCCCGCCAATTCCCGGCGGTAACTGTGGCAATTTCACCGGTTGATAAGACTCCAAACATTCAGTTAAAGCTACAAACGGATCGCCCGTAAATACTTTTTCGGAACCGTCACGGTAAACTTGAGTTGTGCGAGATCCCCTTGCCTCCAAAATCCACAACGGATCGCACCCTAAGAAACTATAACGCCCAAGTTTTTCCCCACCTTCGACCGACTCCAGCAGAAAACTGTAAGGTTGACCGGCACAAACCCGATACCACGCAGACACCGGCGTATCCAAATCAGCAACCCATTCTTGATACACGGGTACAAAATTGCCTTGTTTCGCCAGTTCCGAAAATTGTGAGAAATCGGGAAATATCATATATATCAGAAGGAAGAAGGAAGAAGGAAGAAGGAAGAAGGAAGAGGGAAGAAGGAAGAAGGAAGAGGGAAGAGGAAAGAGGAAAAATGCAATCTTGGCAATAATTTCAGCGATTAAAAGCGTCCTAACCGTCTTGGGATCAATAAACAAAAGACGGAAACCAACATCCCTCCGGCGACCGGTACTCGCCAACTGCCATCACCGCCATCGGCTTGAGGGCGCGCAGCCCCTCTTGCAAGCACCAACGAAACAAACTTGCGTACCTCAGCGGCAAGTGAAAAGCAAGCAATTGATCGGAACTGTACGCAGCAGCCCCCAAGAGCAAAGCCTGCATATCGGCTTCAGTTTCCGCCACACTGTGGCCCAAAGCCGACACCGCACAAGTATAAGCCACAATCCGACCTTCTTTGCAAGCAACCCAAGGAGAAAAGAAATTCAGGGCGTACTCAATATCGCTAGTTCGATCGCACCCGCACAGTTTTTCGCACAAAGCCGCACATTCACCAACATCCTCACTAGCCAGCGGCCGCACCTCAAACCCCTTCTGTGGCTGGCTGCGAAACTTCCCCTCCATTAACACGAAAGGTTCCTTCACCTCAAAACCCAAAGAAGCGTACAGCGACAACGACGCCATATTAAAAGATTCCTGAACCAAACGGATGCCCACAGCGTCCTGTCCGCGTTCCAGTAAGGCTTTCATGATTTCGCGTCCCGTGCCGCGGCCTTGAAAAGTTCGATCGACACTGACGGGCCCGATACCGCGAATCGGGTTGCGTTCGTCCATAAACCCGCAGCCGACAACGGCACCCTCACTCTCGGCTACTATGCCAAAAAACAACGGACTTTCGATTAGCAAGCCCGTTATTTCGGTTGCAAACTCCAGCGTCGGAAAATCTGTAGGGAACAAGTGGCGATCGGAAATATCTTTAAAAGCTTCATAAGTAATGCGAGCGCAAACATCGATATCCTGATGAGTTGCTCGCCTGATTACCAGATTCATTGTTAATGTAATTATTAATTTTTATTAAATTTTAATCGCATTTGAAGTTTGCAGTGGCGATTGGGCGATAAAGAAAAAGCTTCTGCCGTCCAAGCGCTACTACAAACTAGAAAATGCAAGCTGAGCTTTTCAGGAAATACTACCCGAAAATAGCTCAGCAATTCGCTCAAAACCTAAACTTCGTAGGTCTTTTTACCAGTGAACTTGACCTTAATCGGATTGGGATTGCTGCCAATATTGCGGTCAATCTTACCGTTGTAGGGACGACCTTCGTTCACCTTCTCAGGGAACACGCCATCCTTGGGATGCAGGTACTCATTAGAACCGTCGGGAAACACGCGGTAAATTTTGTAGTTCGAGATTTTGAATTTAGCCCGCAGTTGCTGACCGCCCAAAGCGATGCACTGCTCCTTCCGGGGCAGATACAGCAAGTTGTCGCCTTGACGCATGATTGCAGCGCCGCCTGTAGGCATTTCAAACACCTGTTCCTTGGGGCTAGTCCAAGTGATCGCGTACTTCTCTTCAACTAGCGCCTTGGTCAGCAAGCCGCCGGTGCTGCCGCCGAAAAGAGGGGGTTGTCCAGTGAGTTCTTCTGCCATAAACATATCCAAAGGATTTTTACGGCATCCTATCATCATGACGCGACACTGCTGTCGAAATTGTAAGGAAAGTTAACAGTTTTTTGGCGATCGATCTCTTCTGATAATTGATAATTAGTAATTAATAATTGATAATTGGTAATTTCCACTAAAGTTATAAAACAGAATTAGGCAGCACGAATCCCGAAAAAACAATCAAAAACAAACAGCAATTATTCTGGTGATTATGGGACACCAGAATAATCGCACGTTCCTCCCATTTCCCCCCACACACGATCGAACAATTTACCGCGTCAACCCTAAGTCAAGAACCAATTAGGGTCATAGCCGCGCGGAATTTGGCTCAAAGCAGTCCAAGTTTCTTGATTGACAATCCCGTTGGCCTGAATCCCAAAGCTTTTTTGAAATGCGCGAACAGCTTTGTCCGTCAACGTAGCAAAGTCGCCGTCAATTGCACCACCATAATGGTTGGAAGTTTTGAGAACTTCCTGGACAGTAGCGACTGCTTCCCCAGAACTGCCGAATTTGAGTACCGGCATATTAACTGGAGCTCCAGTATAAAGAGCCTGCCAAGTCAGCGGCCCGACAATGCCGTCCGGCGACAAGAAAACCCGAAACTGAAACAGTTTCACAGAAAATTGAACTGCTTGGTTAAAAATTCCTTTAGCAGGCTGCCGATAAAGTTGCAACTTGGTTAGCAGTTGTTCTAGTTCCAATACCGCTTTACCTTGAGAACCTAATTGTAGCTGTGGCTTTTTGGCCATAGGTTGAGTAGATTTCATCTGGGTTGTAGGTGACATAATCGATTTTCCTAACCTCTAGGTTTGAGTATTCTTCTGGAAACAAACTTTTTCCGGGCGAAACATTTGCATTCTCAATTTTTCACGAATCAACACTGGCGTCGGCAGTGCCTCAACAGATTCGAGCGACTTTTACCATCTCGCGACTTGTGGACAGGAGACTTATACCATTTTAGATTTTAGATTCGGCATGACTGATTACGATCGGGGTTTGCAGCTTACCTACAGTTGGATTCTTTGTTTAAACTGATATTAATTTTCGGCAGCCTCCCTAGCCCTAGGTATTCTGTCACCCAACCGGGTTTAAGACGGCAAGCGCGTCCTGAATCTGCTTTGATAATTTTGATTGTAAAGCTGAACACCGCGTGGCCACATCTCCTTTAAGGCTGATCTCACAGGGTGAGGATTGAGGGTGAGAGAGGGTGTAGCAGCGGATGCTGGTTCTGCAGTGAAAACTTTTCTGTGCTATAGTGTCTAGGTCGATCGATTAAGTCGATCGATACTTGCTCACAAACCCGTTTTTTAAACTTTTTTCGAGGGCTTTAAGCAAGTATTTGCGTTACCTGAAAAAACCGGAAATAATACACACAATTTTGATTCGCATTGCTGACAGCGGATTGGAAATACCGGAATCATATCAATTCCGGTAGGCTCGGAATAGTAAAATCCAGTCAACAGCGAATGCCCTGAGCGAAGCCGAAGGGTCAACAATTCCCGATCGGGCAACCGAAATTGATATAATTCATCTGCGTTAATCTGTGTTAATCTGCCCTCATCTGCGGTTAAAAAAAGAGAATGTATAATAAACCGCAGATGACAAGGGATTGACGCGGATTCACGCAGATCAATAGAAGAGAGATAGGAAGAATTCCAATGCTAACAGATTTGATATCAGTCAGAACAAAATTGTTTACAACTAAAGCATAAGGCAAAGGTATGGAATTGGGACTGTCTATTAGCTATCAAATAGTAACTCAAAAATATTGGGGAACTTGGAAATGTTTGTCATCCCTAGAAGGTGGAACAGAGTTTGCGATCGGTATTCCAATGTAGGAGATACTGAGGGGTAGTTTGCAGTCATAAGTGATTAGTCATTAGTGATTAGTCATGAGTTAACAGTTGTCAATTGATTTTCAACAGTGGGAATAGTAAAGTGAAATTCACTTCCTCGGTCTTTTCCTGCGGAATCTACCCAAATTTTACCGCCCCAGCCGGCAACAATCTGTTTGCAAATTGCCAATCCCAAACCGGTACCGCCGGCGCTGCGGCGCAAAGCTCCTTCTTCTTGATAAAATCGATCGAACACTACTTTTAAACTGTTCGCCTCGATTCCCCTCCCTGTATCGGCTACGAGCACTTCCACCATCCGAGAACCGTTGCATTTCGCTCTTATGGTGACGCTTCCTTGAGGTGTGGTGAATTTGCAAGCGTTGTCTAGCAGTTTGGAGAGCACCTCCACCAACCACTCTCCGTCAGCTTGCACTAAAGGCAATTCTGCGGACACTTCGGCGATAATTTCCGGTAACTGTCGATCGAGTCCGCCCCCCGATCGCACGCTGCTAAGGGCCAAATCAACGCATTCTTGCAGCGTCAGCGATTCTACATTCCATTGGACTCGCCCGCTTTCTAAGTGAGAAAGAGTTAAGAAATCCTGCACGAGTTTTCGCATTCTATCGGCATCGCCCAGGGCAGTTTCTAACATGATTTGCCGCAATTCTGGGGGCATATCTGGTTCGGAGTTCAAGCTTTCCAAACAAACTTGAATCGTAGAAAGAGGGGTGCGGAGTTCATGTCCGGTGATGGCAATTAGATTGCTGCGAGTGCGGTCTAATGCTTCTAATTGTTGGTTGAGTTCTTCTAAATGAGCGTAGGTTTCTGCTTGAATTAAGGCGGCTCCGAGTTGGGTGGCGATCGCCTCTACTAAAGCAATTTCGTCTTCTTCCCAAGCCAAAGTCGAGCGACACTGGTGCATTTCCACCATGCCCAAAACCCGCCCCTGATAAAGCACTGGCACCATTAGCCAAGAGACAATTTGCCAATTTTTTACAGTTTTTTCCAGGAATTGTGTATTGACAATCAGGGGGTGTTGTGCTGTGTCTTGGATGTAAACTCGCTCTTGCCGCGCCACCGCGTCGCTCCATATTTGATTTTCCTGCAACAGCCAAGTCTGATCCAGCATGGAACTAGCGCCCGGCCCCAAAAACTCGCGATCGATTTTGACTGCAACATCTGTGGCCTTGCACCGATAAATCAAACATCGGCTTGCCGACAAGGCAGTGCCCAGTTCTTGGACTGCAACTTCGACGATTTCTTGCGGGTTGAGAGACTGCCGCATTGCCGTGGTAATTAAGTTTACCAGGCGTTCTTTGCGTTCCTGGGCGGCGATGGCGGCGTATGCTTTGAGCAGTTTGTGCTGGCCTGCTTGCAAGTAGGTTACTAAGCGTTCGGTAAAAGCATCGCTCAATTTGGGATTGGGAATTTTTGAGTTTTTTATCGTACTTATCTCGGGTTTGGCGGCTTTGGAAGTGGCGGATTTCCGCGTTTTTTTCGGTGTTTTGAGCTTGTAAGTAGTTCGCGCTCGATCGATTTTTTCGGCCAATTCCGGGCGATAATTGACAATTCTATCGAGCAACAATGCGGCAGCTTTGGAGCTTACCTCGCGATCAAACGTCCAAATCCCTTCAAATCTGCGAGCTTGATCCATCAACAGTGGCCCGCGATCGTCCTGGTTGTCGATCGGCACAATTTTTTCTTGACAAATCAGGCAAGTTGAGTAGTTTTGCCCCAGTACCACTAAGTGCCACTCTTGACTTAATCCGTCCTCCGGTGCAAACGCCACAGTTTCGTGACACTCCGAAGCATTTTTAAAGTCAGTTTCCGGTGCTGCCAGCACGTATACCTGAGACGAGCGTGAGGCAATTCGCCGGTAGCGGTGAGCTTCCTGGCGGTAGAAGCGCTCTCGCTGAAAGCTTGCAATGACTAGCGGTTCCTCGTCGGAACCCGCCAAAACTAAGTCTTCCATCGCGTGAGACAGGGCTGTCATGGAAGATTTGAAATAAATTTGTGCCCGCAGTTGGGGCAAAGCTTGCAGAAGTTCTGCCAGTAGCGAAATAGGGACGATCATCTAGCCTTAAACGTGCATTTTTGCCGATGACAAAACAGGATCGATAGGAGGTTTAGAGCGATCCCTTTTCAGTATCTGATACATTTATGCTTCATAACACGACTGTTTAAGTCATATCATGCTAGCCATATCATTTAGACGAATCTAAGCAGAGGTATGCCTCCAAGACCTTGAGTTCATCCCAAAGTCACCTGTTTTTACCTCTAGGTTTTGACGCCAACTCATCTATTCAGGTTTCGATTCGGGCGTTAGCACTCTCACCATTCAGACTTGTTAGGCACCGCTTGCGGATCACTTGCATTATACTATTCTTGAGCTATTTGATATCAGCGCCATCTTTATCGGTTTTTGGCGAATCGGTTTTTGGCGATCGCTCTGGCTAATCGGCAATTAAACTTTCAAAAATCACAAATAATTAGCCGTTAGTTAAAAACTAACGGCCAATTATTTTGAGGACTTATATCCAATCTGGTTAGATGCGGAATGATGCCAAGGGTGCGAGCATCATCGCGATATCTTAAGCTCGCACTGAACTCGGAAAATTATTATTCCGATGAAGCGCGGAAACGATTTTCACCAAAATCTATGAAGAAAAAGGTTTTCGGACACCTAGCTTGTAAGTCCTATATTTTTTTTGAGGCATAGCGCCTAAGTATAAATGCTGCGGCTGTGGTTGTATTAGGCTAGTTCGCCCCCTTCGTCGCTGCCACCCGGAGATGATTTGTAGAGAGCATCTAATTGTTCGCGGGCGTCTTGGACAGTCAGCGAACGCATCACTAACAGTGGCTCATTGACTATGTTTCCCTGTTCGTCTAAAAGTTCTGGATGCGGTACAGATTGAGAGCGAGGATAGGATGCGTAGGGATTATTTGCCCTGAACTGTTGAGGGCGCTGGGACTCCATACCAACGGTGACTAGACTGCGGATTAAGTTACCGACTGCCAGAAAGGCAAGAACGGTAAAAGCTAAAATATAAAGCAGGTGCAACATTATCTTCTCCTCCGGGCTAAACAGCCACACAGCAATTTACAAAAGTGTTTCAGCAAGTAATAACTTATTAACTGGAAATCTGTTTGAGGTTGTCAAGTGGGCCGCCACATTTCCCAAGGTTGGGGATTTGACTGCAAATTTAACTTGAACTCGCTTCCTTATTTTCCAGGGGGAGCTGACTGCCATGAGCGAAAGCGTGCCGATACTTGCCAGCATTCGGCGAGCTGTCTGTGCCACGGCATCAGTGCTGCTGTTTCAATCCCAACTTGACCTCCGGTTGCTTGAAATAGAGCTTTAGCTGCGCCTACTTCTTGCTGAGCCTGTTTGACTCGCGCCAGCAAGTCAGATTGATCTTCGTCGCTGAGAAAGGGAATTTCCTCAGTTTCTAAGAGCTTTGCCGATCGATCGAACCAGTAATTGAAATCCTCTAACAGCGGTTCCAGTAACGCTTTTAGCAATTCTGGCTCCGGCAAATTGGAATTAAGCATGGATCAAAATTGGGTTATTTATCTATTATAGTCTTAGACGGTCTTTACAAATTGTAACATATTTTTAACGAAAATTTAATAATTTAACAACAATTAGCAGGTGGGTGTGAATAAATTTAACTGTGCCAGCAGCGATTTTTGAGTCGAAATCCCCAAATTCTGCAATATCCGCTCAGACTCGCTAGCAATAGCTCATAGCAGAAGGAAGTTCGGCAACGGATTCGCTTTCTTCGGATGTAACGGATGTAACGGATGAAAGAAAGAAAAAAGAAGGAAGAAAAAAACTATGCCCAATGCCCTGTTTGGCCAATGCCCTGTTTGGCCAATGCCCTGTTTGGCCAATGCCCAGAATGACCTAATTTCCCGGAGTGTCCCCCAGTCGGAAGTCGGCGCTTGCTGTCGCAATCTGAGTAAGATAGAAGCAACTGCAACTAAATTAATTGCTAATTCAGCCGATGTCTAGCTCACAATCCATGTCCCCTCCAGAAGAGTCCGTTAAGATTGAGTTGCCCCGCACGAGTGAGTCGGAGGCACTAAAAAAAATTCGCCACACCACCTCCCACGTTATGGCGATGGCGGTGCAGAAGTTATTTCCCAAGGCGCAAGTGACCATTGGCCCTTGGATTGAAAACGGTTTCTATTATGACTTTGACACTCCCGAACCTTTTACGGAACAGGATTTAAAAGCCATTAAAAAAGAGATGATCAAAATCATCAACCGTAAATTGCCTGTAATTCGGGAAGAAGTCAGCCGCGAGGAAGCGGAACGCAGAATTAAGGAGATTAACGAACCTTACAAATTAGAAATTTTGGCAGGTTTGATCGAACCAATTACTCTTTACCATTTGGGCGAGGAATGGTGGGATTTGTGCGCTGGGCCTCACTTAGATAATACCAGTGAGTTGAATCCAAAGGCGATCGAGCTAGAAAGCCTAGCAGGCGCTTACTGGCGCGGCGACGAAACCAAAGCTCAATTACAGCGCATTTACGGCACAGCTTGGGAAACTCCCGAACAATTAGCAGCATACAAACACCGCAAAGAAGAAGCATTAAGGCGCGATCACCGCAAATTAGGCAAAGAATTAGGCTTGTTTATCTTTGCCGATCCGGTGGGGCCTGGTTTGCCTTTGTGGACGCCAAAAGGCACTGTTTTGAGAAGTATTTTAGAAGATTACTTGAAACAAGAACAAATCAAGCGCGGCTATTTGCAAGTAGTGACTCCACACATCGCCAGAGTGGATTTGTTTAAAATTTCTGGACACTGGCAGAAATACAAAGAAGATATGTTTCCGCTGATGGCGGAGGATGAGGAAGCGGCAGCAAACGAACAGGGTTTTGTGATGAAACCGATGAACTGCCCTTTTCATATTCAGATTTACAAAAGCGAATTGCGTTCCTATCGCGAATTGCCGATGCGCTTAGCGGAATTCGGCACAGTTTACCGCTACGAACAATCGGGAGAATTGGGCGGTTTAACGCGGGTGCGCGGCTTTACAGTGGATGATTCCCACTTATTTGTCACACCGGAACAGTTGGATGCTGAATTCTTGAATGTGGTGGATTTGATTCTGTCAGTATTCAAGAGTCTCCAACTGAAAAACTTTAAAGCGCGTTTGAGTTTCCGCGATCCGAACAATTTAGAGAAATACATCGGTTCCGATGAAGCTTGGGAAAAGGCTCAAGGTGCAATCCGCCGCGCGGTGGAAACTTTGGGAATGAATTATTTTGAGGGAATTGGGGAGGCTGCTTTTTACGGGCCGAAACTCGATTTCATTTTCCAAGATGTCTTGGATAGAGAATGGCAATTAGGAACTGTTCAGGTAGATTACAATTTGCCCGAACGTTTTGATTTGGAATACGTTTCTGAAGACGGCACTCGCAAGCGTCCGGTGATGATTCACCGCGCTCCTTTCGGTTCTTTGGAACGCTTGATCGGGATTTTGATCGAGCAGTATGCGGGGGATTTTCCGCTGTGGCTGGCGCCGATTCAGGTGCGGCTGTTGCCTGTCAGCGCCGAGTTTTTGCCGTTTGCAAAGGAAGTGGCAGCGAAGATGAAGGCGCTCAATATTCGCGCTGAAGCTGATGAGGATAGCGAGCGTTTGGGCAAGTTAATTCGCAATGCTGAGAAGGATAAAATTCCGGTAATGGGTGTTGTGGGTGCGAAGGAAGTTGAGGCGAATAGTTTGAATATTCGGACTCGGGCTTCTGGGGAGTTGGGGGCGATTTCGGTTGATGAAGTGATTGGGAGGTTGCAGGCTGCTATTAGCAGTTATGGCGATTTTTAAGCGATTTTAATCGCAGATTTTAGAACGGGCGAGACGCCCGTTCCACAATTCACTTAATGGGCGTCTCTCCCCTTGCACGATTCACTTAACGGGCGAGACGCCCGTTTCACAATTAATACAAATGATAAGCTGTTGTGCATTTAATTTTCACAATCCTCTCCGTTGCCTTTGCGTGCAGGTGATGCTGAACAAATTGTAGATTTACAAGCGTTATTAAAGGGGGTTTACGATCGCTCCGCCTATGACTTTAGAATAGATTATACCGTCGCACCCCTTGCTGCGCTGTCGGAAACCGATGCTGTTTGGGCGGATGTTTTGTTGGGGGAGATGGGATTGATCGGATGATAGAGGGAGGTTTAAGTGCGATCGCCCGCATATAAATTGCTGAGATATAATTAGATGGCGTAGAGTGGCAATAAAAAGTAATGGCAGATATTCAAATCAGCGTCGAATGACAAGATGCAGTTGCTGCTAAAGATGAACTGTTTGCGATTTCTGGCTTGTCGGGAAATTGGGAAACAACTGGGGATGATGAAAAAGAGGGAACTTTAATAATCATCCGCTTACGATCCAGAGACAATTCCAGAAGTAGGAGAACTAGATGAGCTACAAACCTTTATAGGAGAAAAAAAACAATCTGGGTGTGGAGAGCAGTAGATTACTTTAGACCAGGTATTCTAGGATGGGTATTAGGAGACCCAGCGTCCTAAAACGTTTGAACCTTTGTGGGATGTAGTTAGTAGATGGGGATGCTATTTTTATGTGACGGATGGCACGAAAGTTTATGCAATGTTTATTCCAGATGGAAACCAAATTATGTGCCCAACTTACATGACTTGCGGTTGAATGTGAAAACACAAGATTAAGACACTATCTGGCTCACTTAAAACGAAAGACTTTTTGTTATTTGGGCAACCGAACAAATGCTCAGATATCCAATTAAACAACTTATTAATTATCTCACGTTTAATGATGTT
>NZ_JAUBPW010000032.1:0-74906 GCF_036700965.1 Microcoleus sp. Pol8_D6
GGTCGCAGTGTCTTCAATTCTTTCTTGGTAATTTACTTTCATACAATCGTCCTTTTGCTAGAAGTGCTATTGTAGCACATTTTTGGAGAAGTGGTATTAATACCAATTACCTAAACGTTGTTACCTTTAGTCACAAGTTGAAAAGGGTATGAGGCGGTAGCGGTCAAATCTCTATCAATGGAAGGGTGTATGCGGCTGATTGATTCGGTATCGTGAAATTAAGTAGCCATAATCCTCAGCAATCTGCAACGGTTGGCTGTTTTGGCAGGCAGCACCACAATAATTAGAGTTAGCATAACTTGATTCCATGCAAAACACGATAGACATACTTCCTTCTTCAGACTCGCGGACTCTTTCTAAAAAGCAACCCGTACTCCCAAATTATGAAGCAGCCGATCGGCAATTTGTCAATTTGCTAGAAGTCGAGGATTTAGACAAGACGGTGGCGACAAAACCGTTACTTGTCAGCGATTTTGAAAGCGCGATCGCCTATGCAATTCAAGCAGCTTACCAACAGGAACCGGGCGATGAGGCCGCTCACCGCTTCTTGCAGCGCGTGCTTTACCGCATCAACCGCCTCAACTTGTTTTGGTACGATGATTTGCGCCGCTACAACAACGAGCGATCGCACTATTTGCGTTCCGTGCGCGATCGCATTGAGGAACCTTGGCAGCAGTGGGAAATCGCGCAAATCGACGTTGCAGCGCTGCAAAAATTGCCGGATGTCAAGCAAGCTCTGCGCGATCGCGCGGCCGCCGATGTCGATCCTCCTTTGAACGAGAGCGATCGCTATTTGCGCGAACACATGACTGAAGAGGGATACAAACACCTGCTGGCGATCGCCTCCTTCGACGGTTTAGTGGAAGCCAGCCGTGTTTCTCGCATCATCGGCGGTGCCGGCAACGAAATTCAGTGCACCCTTACGCGAGTGCTGATCGAAGAATACGGCGGCGGTCGTCTCCCCCGCAAGCATTCGACCTTTTTTGCCCAAATGCTGGCTGAATTCGGGATGAGTACAGAACCGGAAGCGTACTTCGATTTAGTGCCTTGGCAAGTGCTCGCAAGCATTAATCACAACTTCCTGCTGACGGAACGCAAGCGCCATTTTCTGCGCTACAACGGTGGACTCACTTATTTTGAGGTCGCGGGGCCCGTGGCTTACCGCAATTATCTAGCCGCCGCCCAGCGTCTGGGCCTGTCGCAGGCTGCGATGGGTTATTGGGAACTGCACATCAAAGAAGATGAGCGTCACGGCCGCTGGATGTTGGATGAAGTGGCGATCCCGCTGGTTGATAGATACCCACAGGAGGCTTGGGAACTGGTGTTGGGGTACGATCAGGAGAAGTCGATCGGCGATCGGGCTGCTGCTGCTGTGGTGCGATCGATCCAAGCTTCAGAACGGAATTAAGGGCTATCTAGGGTGCATAAGTCTTGGATGCACGCTAGATCTTGCACCTTTCTCAATAAGCCTTTGAGGAACAGGCAAGATGCCTGTTCCACAAAGAGTGTATTTCTTGTGGAACAGGCATCTTGCCTGTTGCTGACAATGGTGGAACACGCAAGATGAACCTGCCACCGCTGTATTTCACAATGCTGTCATTAACTGAATGAGCTCGATCGACAAATCTCTTTGCGACTTTTGGTGCTTCTTAAACAAAACTCCAGCCAGCAGATAGATATTTTCCGTATAAAAAGCCATTCCCTGTTCTCTAAGAGTGGCGATCGCGCTTTTCACTTTGGGTTCCGAACTATAATAGCCAAAAGTTAAAGGTGCAATTTCAAAATTCGCAACCGAGTAGCCTCGATCCAAGGCATAATCGATCAAACCCACAGGATTAGAATAACTAGAAACCATCAGCAAAACTTCATCGCTGCCCAAAGATAAAAGTTTATTAGCAATTGTACAACCATCATTCCCGCCGTGCAACAGTGGCTGGTAGATTTTATCATCTACTGCAGGCAAGTAAGGGGGATTTGAGATGACACAATCCGCCGACTCGTATAAAGGCGAATCAAAAAAAGAGCAATTGTTGACGGTGTATTTTTCGCTGAGTTGATATTCTTTAATTTGAGACTGAGCAATTTTCCAAGCTACATTATTTAGCTCAAATCCCTGTATTGTCCCCTCAAAATCACTTCTCAGCAAAGACTTAATAACTGGACTTCCCTCTCCTGAACCAAACTCTACGATAAGTCGAGAATTGTCACTAGCATTTAACACTAAACTTTCCAAGCAGTGCGCGTAAAAATCCGATTCTTCCGGGCAGTGGAATACCTGTTTCAGAGGATGGGATGAAGTGAGCATAAATTCTGTAACAAAGTTGACTATTTTTAAAGTATCGAATAAGTAATATCCCAGCCATCTGTCGCAAGAGCTATTTTATCAAACTCCTCTGCAATCTCTCTCTTCCTGTTTGAGTTCGTGCGAGCAACTAACTATTACTGCCGACAGATTATCAAATTAACTAGATTAATCCGATTGACAGATTGCAATTATAGCGATTGCTGGTGAGATAGTACCTAAGCAAATAATTGTAAGTTTTAATAGTGTCAGATATGAGCTTTTTTAATTATTCAGTTCCGCCTCTGCGCCGGAAACAGATTAACATTGAGGTTCAGGATTTAGAAGGGCTTTGGCAGGTTCAGTTTCCCCTGGGCAAAGATCGATTTTATTCACAATTTTACACTTGTCTCGATCGAACTTGCTTGCTGTGGAGCTTGCTGTTAATACCCATCTTCGGCACAGCACAATTTTTTTCGGTGAGTTGGATGCTGCAAGCTGGTTTGTGGTCAGCCCTCAGCCTCGTAGGTACAGCAGCAATGGTAAGCATGACATACTCTTGGGTCAAAATAGAACGCCTGATTTGGGTGCTTTACGGTTGGGTAATACTAATGTTATTAGGATTGTTGCTGACGGATTTAGCAATTTTTCTCAGTTGGGGAAAAGTGTTGGCGAATCTCTGTCCCCTGTGGTTGGGCATGAGCGGAATAGGGTATTTAGGGACTGGATTTGCAGTGCGATCGCGCGCGCTTTTAGCAGCAAGTTTATTTCACCTGTTGGGGATTTTAATTTTACCTTACACTGGCGGTTGGTCTTTCCTATTTACGGGAACCGTAATGGTATTTAGCTTGCTCGTTTTAGCAGAACTGCAATGGGATATGCGCCACCCTATTAACAGGCTGCATTAACTTCTCTACCACCGCGATTCTAACAACTATCAACGTAAAGCATTAACCACAACAGATGAGTACATTGCTCATGAATGATGATATCATGCCCGCTAGAATAACGTCACTGCAATTGGTTAGTAGTAAGGATTCTTCGTTCTCATCAAAATTTGAGGAATGAAGCCCTCACTACACAACGGATAGGGGTTATGTTAGCGGACACGATATTACTGATTGCTGATAACTAATTGCCACCAGACTGTACAGATTTGCGGGTTTGGTTAGTATCGTCGCCCTTATGATGCCACGTGCCACCTTCGCCTTGAACATATTCAGATTTTACACTGTTCCAAGCAACGCTAGTAGCACCATCGGCGCTCATTCCATCTTCGCTAGCGCTCTTAAAAGCCGCCTGAAAAATTTGTTTAGCTCCTTGGGGGAGTTCTTGTGCTTCTGAAGGTAAGGTGTCAAATTGTTGTTCTGGCATAATGACCTCTAATTATTAAACACAAAGTAAATCTTATATACTAGAAGCCACTACTTTCCTCTCTCTAAAAGCAAGTTTAAGATTGCATTCTTATCAGTCCGAAGACAGATGTAACATTAAATTTATTGGGAAAATATAATGCAACTTAATTGCCGTTGCTGGTTCAGCCGGATTTGGCTAATTTCGAGCCTCAAACAGCCATTAATCTGACTTCGGCTTTTTCACCTGCGAACTTAGAAAATACGTCAGTGCAGTGATTACTAAAGCGATACCCGCTCCCAACGGAAGGATGTTCGTCCCGCCGTTCCACCGAACTACCTCAGAGAGAAACAATACACTCAACACTACTACAATGACGCTGGTGAGTTTGGTTTTCAGGTCATCGATGGTGTGAATTTCCAGCCAGTGTGGTACTTTGATGCGCTCGTCTATAAACAGCTCGTAAAGTCCGAGTGCAGTAATGTAAAATACTGTGGCGAGGAGAAACAAATCTACAACTTCGATGCAAGACAGAATCAGTTGTTTCGAGTTTTCGCTGGAAACCGGTACTGTAGCTGTGTGGCCGATGGTAATGACGGTTTCCAAGACACCGTAGATCAAAAGCGTCATAGACGCTGCAAAAGAACCTAATACAGCGATTAACATTAGATAGCGACTTCTGGCAAGAATTCGATGCAGCATATTTGATCTCCGCTTGAAAAAAGTGTTAGATAACAAGCGCTCTCTGGCATACCTGTGGCTTTACTATATCAGAGTTTGCCCGATCGCACTCACAAGCAATTCTGACGAGTGCGCCACCCCTGCTTAATTTAATGTCGCACGGGCCCGACTCGAATAGCCCTCAGTTCGCCTTCCTGTTTAACGCAAGTCAAAGCCCAGTCAAAAGCCTTGCTGTTTCGGGGTTCTAGGTGTTCGGGCTACTCAGAGCGAGCGGCGTTTTGAGATAATTTAGTTTCCTGAGAAAATTTGAGCTGTATGCTACCAGGGGAAAAATTGTCAGCAGCAAGTTAAGGAAAAATAGCGATCAAAAAAATTTTAAACTAACTCATCTGGCGGAGTGCTAACCCAAAAGTGACGGTGACCAAATCCAGAATTTCTGCCTCAAAGCACCAGCAGCCGGGGAAAATTTATAGGAAGATCAGCGCCCTTGTCTCAGAAAGCCGGTTGATGCGTATATATCTCGTTACTCAACCCAAAATTTTTCAGATCAACCAGCTTTTTATCCCCCGTATACAAATTTTTATTTAGCTAGTCTGCCGCTCAATCAAATTTCATCCACCACCTGAAAGAAAAAGCTATTTTGTCAAATATTCCTAAAGATGAATGGCGAACTTGAAGTATACGTAATAGCTTATAAACTGTTAACGTAGCGGTGTAATTAATCAGGAAAAAATCATCGAGGCAACGGGACTAAATTTGCTCCCTCACCTTCATTATCCCGCAGCAAAGGTTATAAAATTTGCACGTTACGCTGTCAAGTTGACCCTGCTGTTTTGGCATCACAAGCGATCGCAGCACTCTATGCAAAAGCAAGCATTACCATGAAATCTTCTAAATTGTTGAAAGTTGTTTTAGCAAGCGCTTGTACTTTAGGTTTAGCAACGGTTTCCTTAGCACTGCCTGCTTCAGCCCAGTCGGGCGGTGCTGGCGGCGGTGCTGGCGGCGGTGCCGGCACAGGCACAAGCGGTACAAGCGGTACAAGCGGTACAAGCGGTACAACTGGCACGGGTACAAGCGGTACTGGCACAAGCGGTACAAGCGGTACTGGAACAAGTGGTACAAGCGGTACGACTGGCACGGATACAACCGGTATCAGCGGTACGAGTGGTATCGGTACAAGCGGTACAAGCGGTACAAGCGATACAACGGGTACAACGGGTACAACGGGTACAAGCGGTACAACGGGTACGAGTGGCACCGATACAAGCGGTACAACGGGTACAACGGGTACAACGGGTACAACGGGTACAACGGGTACAAGCGGTACAACGGGTACGAGTGGCACCGGTACAAGCGGTACAACGGGTACGAGTGGCACCGGTACAAGCGGTACAAGCGGTACGAGTGGCACCGATACAAGCGGTACAAGCGGTACGAGTGGCACGGGTACAACTGGTACAAGCGGTACAACTGGTACGACCGGCACCGGCACAAGCGGTACAAGCGGTACGAGTGGCACGGGTACAACTGGTACAAGCGGTACAACCGGTACGAGTGGCACGGGTACAAGGGGTACAACCGATACGACTGGCACTGGTACAACAGGTACAACTGGTACGACTGGCACTGGTACAACAGGTACAACTGGTACGACATCGACGCCGGCTGAAACTAATTCTGGAGTTTTGAGTGCTCGGCGCGATAGCCCCAACAATTTCGGGTGGCTGGGTGCCTTGGGCGCGTTTGGTTTGATCAACTTGTTTCGGAAAGGCAGTACACCATCCCATCGCTAGTTTGGGGGGATTCCCTACGGGATAGCTTCGCTTCACGTACTTTTGAAAACAACTTAGAGGCATAGAAAGTCATGACTTCACTCAATCGCAAAAGTTTGTTCAAAAAATTGGTAACAGTTGCCGGAATTGCCGGCGTTAGTTCCTTGATAGCTGTGCCGGGATTTGCAGAATTAAACCGCCAGACTCACGGCTTCAACCAGTCGGGCGATCGAGTTTTTGAGCTTGCTGATAGCGACTTAAACGATCCTAATTCTCCGGGACCTTCTGTTACAGATCCTAACAACAACAATCCTGGCGGTTCTCCCAACACTCCAAATACCCCCACCAACAACACTCCCGGCCGTTCTCCAAATAGCCCCATCAACAACACTCCCAGCCGTTCTCCCAACACTCCAACAGGTGGCGAAACTTCGCCTAATTCTCTCAGCAGCCAAGACAGAAACTTTGTCATGCAAGCAGGTCAAATTGGTATGCTGGAAGTGGAACTCGGCAGATTGGCAGTGCAGCGCGGTTCTAGTGCAGGTGTGAAACAATACGGGCAAGAAATGGTTGAGGAACACACCCAGGCTAATCAAGAACTGATGCAGGTAGCAATGCAAAAAGGCGTAAAACTGCCAACCGAAATGAGCAGCCAGAACACAGCTTTGATGGATCGACTTTCCGGACTATCCGGTACAAGTTTTGACACCGCTTACAAGCAGGCTATGATCGACAGCCACACTCAGGCTATTGCTTTGTTTCAGGCTCAATCTCAACAGGGACAAGATCCAGACTTGAAGGCTTGGGCCACCCAAAAGTTGCCGAACCTTCAGGCGCACTTGCAAATGGTTAACCAAATGTTGGCAGATACCAGCCAGCCCAAATAGGAGGTAGAGGAGGCAGAGTGCGATCGCATAAAAGCCGATCGCACTCTACCTTTTGTGCTCGGAGAGGGAACAGTAATAAATTCTTTTAAACCCTATAATTTTTGAGAAGAATGGAAGATTTTCTCCGCAACTTGTTGGGCAACAATATTACAGCAACCTGGCTGTTATTAATCGTATGGTTTTGCTGGATTGCTTACATACCCGGTCGCCTGAAAAATTAAAAATTATCAATTAAAACTTCAAAATTAAGTACGTATGCGCCAATAAACCTTACCCTGCAACCAACCTATTGGAGGGTGCCTCAAGCCTCAGATTTTCTACGATATTTCATGCCATATCTCATGAGGCACCCTACAACTTAGTCTAAATTAATCATTTTTTAACAGATAGGCGTTCTATCGCCCGATCGCGGAAACAAGCAAGTGCGATCGGGCGATTTATTCAAACAACACCAAATTATATCATTTCCGGTTACACTCCTTATGATGTTGACGGTTGACTGGTGAATGTTGACGCCGTGAACGCCGTGAACAGTCAACAGTCAACAGTGAACTCGAATTTACTATTCCGATGCTAACGGATTTGATATTAATTAGTCCTCAGTGTCCACAAAAACAGTTACAGCCGCCACAGCGATTAGCATTTCATCATTTTTATCATTCAGAGAGGCGATCGCCCTTCCTGGGACAATCATGCCTCCTTGCTCCACAATCAGAGTTTTGCTGCCAAAAGGCAGCACCGCCAACACATCCTCAGCGCGCACTTGTTCCGGGTAAGGAACAGCCACCTTTACCTCAACAATCATCTGATTGGGGTCAGTCAAACCCGCCACTTCCCAGACCCCCAGCAAAGCATTATGGGCAATCGCATTCCGTACAGCCCTTGCACAGGCGACAGTCGGCTCCTGCCCGTGCTGGTCTATACCCATCCCCATTTCAATAATGAAACATTTACGTGCCATAGTTGCCCCTTGCTTGATTTTTGTTTGTAGTCTATCGCACTTTTTTCCAAAACAATTATCAACCAAACTGACCGCTCTTGATATTATTTTATAAATCGATATCACAACAAAAGAATAATACCAGTCTTAAAAAAAAATCCAACTGTAGGCGAGCTTCAAACCCTTATGAAATCAGTCCTTCTCAATCTCAAATCTCAAATGGTATAACTTATGGTAATATAACCAAATTCAGCTTTCCTCGCGGACTGCCCAACTCATCGCCAGCTTGAATCATGGATAGTTTTCTACCAATTGCCTACTTTCAAAACCAATTTCTCCCATTTACCGACGCCAAAATTTCCATAGCCACCCACGCACTGCACTACGGAACCGGAGTTTTAGGCGGGTTGCGGGGAATTCCCGACCCCCTAAATGCCGATCGAATATTGCTATTTAGATTAGACCGCCACTGTCAAAGATTAAGTCAAAGTGCCAGCTTCCTTCACTGCGATTTACCAGCCAGCAAAATTCAACAAATAATCATTGATTTTGTCCAGAAAAACCAGCCAACAAAATCATTTTATATCCGCCCTTTCGTCTACACATCCAGTTTAGGAATTGCCCCACGACTCCACAACGTAGAAACCGACTTTTTTGTTTACGGATTAGAACTTTCAGACTATTTGCCCAAAGAAGGAGTCAACTGTAGAATTAGCTCTTGGTACCGCCAAGAAGACCGCAGCTTGCCCTTAAGAGGTAAAATTAGCGGTGCTTACATCACCTCAGCATTAGCTAAAACAGAAGCAGTAGAATCCGGCTTCGACGAAGCAATTATGATGAATTCTCAAGGAAAAGTCAGCGAAGCTTCAGGAATGAACATATTTGTCGCCAGAAACGGTAAATTAGTTACTCCCGGTTTCGAGCAAGATATTCTCGAAGGAATTACGAGAGATAGCGTTATAACTATCGCTAGAGACTTAGGAATTGAAGTCACAGAAAGACCAGTTGATAAATCCGAATTGTTGATTGCAGACGAGATTTTCCTGTGCGGAACCGCCGCCAAAATTACGCCTATTAACCGAGTAGAAAACTATCAATTGCCCCAAAATAGACCCATCACCGAAAAGATTTTGGACAAACTAACCGCGATTATCGAAAATCGCGACAGCAAGTACAAAGACTGGGTATTTCCGATTAATCTTAATTAATCGAAAATACCTGCGATCGTAGAAGCGAGTTCACTCGTTACCAGGCTCTGCCTGGTAACGCAGATCATGGAGCATCGGCCTCCACATTTCATGGCAGCCATGCGAGGCAGAGCCTCTGGATATCGGTTCCCAGGTAGAGCCTAACAGTTGTTGTGGAGCAGGCATCTTGCCTGTTTCCTGCTAGGAACTACCCGCACAAAACAGCCGCGTGATGCCGAATGTGATCCTCCATAAAACTAGCTATAAAATAATAGCTATGGTCGTAACCTTCCTGCATCCTTAAAGTTAGTGGCTGTCCCGCTTTTGCACAAGCTTCCGCGAAAACTTCCGGCAACAACTGCCCGTCACCCAGATACGAATCAGCCGTCCCGCAGTCAATTAAAATCGGGCGGTTATATTGCGCCTGAAACACCAATTCGCTAGCATCCCAAGCCTTCCACATCTCTTTGTCGCCACCGAGGTACTGCCCGAATATTTTTTGTCCCCAAGGGCAGCGCATGGGCGCGGAAATAGGCGCAAAAGCGGAAACTGAAAGATAGCGAGATCGATTTTTCAAAGCGCAAATTAACGCCCCGTGTCCGCCCATCGAATGACCGAAAATTCCCTGTTTTTCCGGTATCGCTGGAAAATTTCCTGCGATTAAATTAGGTAATTCATCTACCACATAACTGTACATCCGATAGTGAAAATTCCAAGGTGTGGCTGTCGCATCAACATAAAAACCCGCACCACTTCCTAAATCCCAATCGTCATCTTCGCCGGGGATGCCTGTATTGCGTGGACTGGTGTCGGGCACAACCAGCATTAACCCATATTTTGCCGCAAATTTTTGCGCCCCCGCTTTTGCCATAAAGTTCTCTTCCGTGCAGGTTAAACCTGATAGAAAATACAAAACTGGTACGGGTTGAGATAAAGCTTGCGGCGGCTGATAAACTGCAAATTTCATCTTGCTGTTGCAAGCGGAGGATTGATGGCTATAAAAGCCGAGTTTGCCACCGAAACATTTCTGTTCTTTGTGCAGTTTAAGGGATTCCGATATCATGTTAATTCTATTTCATTTTTGAATTAGATTTTTTTTACCGCAGAGGGCGCAGAGGAAGAGAGAAGAGAGAAAGATTTGTGTTCAAAATGTTAAAACTGTGCGAATTGATTCACCTTTGTGCATCAATTCAAAGGCTTCATTGATTTTGTCGATCGGCATTACCTGAGTTACCAGACTGTCAATATCAATTTTACCGTCCATATACCAATCAACAATCTTAGGAACATCAGTTCTGCCTTTGGCCCCGCCAAAAGCCGTCCCTTTCCAAACCCTGCCAGTTACTAGCTGAAACGGGCGAGTGCTAATTTCTTGACCGGCTCCCGCTACCCCAACAATTACGCTCACACCCCAACCTTTGTGGCAGCATTCTAAAGCTTGGCGCATCACATTAATGTTGCCGATACATTCAAAACTGTAATCAGCTCCACCTTTGGTTAAATCTACTAAATAAGGCACTAAATCGCCTTCCACTTCGTGGGGATTGACAAAGTGAGTCATGCCGAATTTTTCCGCCATCTCTCGCTTGTCGGGATTCAAGTCTACGCCGACAATCATGTTAGCTCCCACCATGCGAGCCGCTTGAATTACATTCAAACCCACGCCACCTAAACCGAAAACTACCACATTAGAACCAGGCTCTACTTTCGCAGTATTTATGACAGCGCCGATGCCAGTTGTTACGCCGCAGCCGATCAAACAAACTTTATCAAAAGGAGCGTCATCGCGAATTTTTGCTACTGCAATTTCCGGCAATACTGTATAATTAGCAAAGGTAGAAGTTCCCATGTAATGGTAAAGTTTCTGCCCGTCTATGGAAAACCTGCTGGTGCCGTCGGGCATCACTCCCTGGCCTTGAGTCACGCGAATTGCTTGACAGAGATTGGTTTTGCGGCTCAAACAATATTCGCAGTTGCGGCATTCGGGAATGTAGAGAGGAATTACCCGATCGCCCACTTTGACACTCGTTACTCCCGGCCCAACTTCTGCGACAATCCCGGCTCCCTCGTGGCCTAAAATAGCAGGAAACAAACCTTCAGGATCGGCACCGGAAAGAGTGTAAGCGTCAGTGTGACAAACACCCGTGGCTTTAATTTCCACCAGCACCTCTCCAGCCCGCGGCCCATCCAGATCCACCATTTCAATGCTCAAAGGTTTGCCGGCACTGCGAGCAACTGCTGCTTTAACTTTCATCTTTCTCCCTTCGATCTATTTGTCAATTGACCCGTCAATATGTATTGTATTACTTAACGTCAAAATTCAGCAGATATATGACAAAATTAATTGTAATTACCGGAGTCAGTCGCGGTCTCGGTCTTGCCATGACCGAAAAGTTTATTGAATTGGGACATACAGTTGTGGGATGCGCCCGTTCTTCCGAAGCGGTGGAAAAACTCAACCAAAAATATAGTGCGCCCCATTATTTTACTTGTTTGGATGTCACCAACGACGATCGAGTAAAAGCTTGGGCAACAGAAATTATGGCACAAAAGAAGCCGCCAGATTTGCTCATCAACAATGCAGCTTTAGTCAACCATCCCGCGCCGCTTTGGTTGGTCAGCAGCGAAGAATTTTCCCAGCTAGTAGATATTAATATTAAAGGTACAGCTAATGTAATTCGCCACTTTGTCCCGGCAATGATTGCTCGAAAAAACGGCATAATTGTCAACTTTAGTTCTGGTTGGGGAAGGTCAACTTCGCCGGAATTCGCGCCCTATTGCGCTTCTAAGTGGGCAATAGAAGGACTTACGCGAGCGCTCGCTCAAGAATTGCCAGCAGGTATGGCAGCAGTTCCTTTGAATCCGGGGATAATTCACACCGATATGCTGGAGATTTGTTTCGGCGAAGATGCGGCAAGTTACACATCAGTCAAAACCTGGGTGCAAAAAGCAGTTCCTTTTTTACTAAAATTAAAACCTTCCGATAACGGAATACCAATGACAGTTCCTGGATAATACAGCAACCCTGGCAGGATTTACGCACATCTCTCTTTTCTTCTCCTCTGCGCCCTCTGCGCTCTCTGCGGTTCATAAAAAAATCTCAAAAATGAAATAAAATTGCTATATTCCCAACTCAAAACTCTTTCCCCAAATAGCAACTGTGAACTTGCCGCTAACCTCCCCCTCGCAAACCGAAACCCGCAAAGCAGACCACCTGCGGATTTGCCTCGAAGAAGACGTACAATTTCGCGAAACTACCAGCGGCCTCGAACACTACCGTTTTGAACACTGCTGTTTGCCAGAACTCGATCGCACTGAAATTGATTTAACCTCCACATTTCTCGGCAAAAAACTAGCCGTTCCCCTGCTAATTTCCTCAATGACTGGCGGCACAGAATTAGCCCAGACAATCAATTATCGCCTCGCCGATGTCGCTCAAGAATACAAACTGGCAATGGGAGTCGGTTCCCAGCGAATTGTTGTAGAAAATCCTCAACTCGCTCCTACATTTGCAGTCCGGCGGCGGGCTCCAGATATTCTGCTATTTGCCAATATCGGAGCGGTTCAATTAAACTACAATTACGGTTTGGAAGAGTGCCAAAAAATTGTTGATATTTTAGAAGCAGATGCTCTAATTTTGCACCTCAATCCGCTGCAAGAGTGCGTTCAAACCGAAGGCGATACTAACTTTAAAGGACTGCTAGATAAAATTGCCACATTGTGCGCTAAATTACCAGTACCAGTTATTGCCAAAGAAGTCGGCAACGGTATTTCAGGAAAGATGGCAAAGAAATTGCTCGCTGCGGGGGTAGGTGCGATCGACATTGCCGGAGCCGGAGGTACTTCTTGGGCGAAAATAGAAGGAGAGCGAGCTAAAGATGGGAAGCAGCGCAGGTTGGGCGCAACCTTTGCCGACTGGGGAATACCGACAGCCGAGTGCATTGTCAGCACCCGCGCCGTAGCACCGGATGTTCCTCTGATTGCCTCTGGAGGCTTGCAGAATGGGTTGGATGCAGCGAAGGCTATAGCTCTTGGCGCGGATATTGCGGGACTGGCGCGACCGTTTTTACAAGCTGCTGCGGAATCGGAATCAGCCGCAGGCGTTCTAGCTGAGGCTTTAATTGCAGAAATCGCCACCGTGATGTTCTGTACGGGCTGCGGTAATTTGGGTGAGTTAAAACATTCTGGGGTTTTGGAAAGGTTAAGATAAAAGAGAGTCAGCAGTCAAAAGTCATTAGTCAGCAGTCAAAAGTCATTAGCTAATAACTACGACAGGAAATAATTGTTTAGTCCTAGTTGCAGGAATTACCCATAATATCGTTTGCGCTGGCATCGGAATAATATTTTTTCGAGTGCAGTGCGAGCGACCAGCTCCCACGCTCGGTATTATTCCGTTCTAACCGGATTTGCTATAACTAATGACTAATGACTATTGACTATTGACTAATAACTAATTACCAATTATCTAATGAAAGATTTCCTAAAATATACCTGTGCAAGTTTACTGGGAACCTTCCTAGGAATGTTGCTGCTGGGCAGCATCGGATTGGGGGGACTGGTACTACTAATTGCTATGGCGGCATCGTCGTCTAAAGATTCAGGCCCGCAAGTCAAAGATAAGTCTGTATTGGTATTAGACCTTTCTTTAAATATCACCGACAGCAAACCGAGCCGTAGCACTAGCGCGGCGATTGAAGAAGTGCTTTCGGAAGATTCCGGCGATACAGTAACGTTGCGGACTGTTTTAGACACGATCGAATATGCTAAAAAAGACCCGAAAATCGTTGGCATTTATCTCGAAGGTAGCTCGGATTCGAGCAGCAGCGGGTTTGCCAATCTCAAAGAAGTTCGAGGGGCATTGCAGCGTTTCCGAGATGCCAAAAAACCCATTTTTGCTTACCAAATGGACTGGAATGAGCGAGATTATTACCTCGGTTCCGTTGCTAATACAGTTGCCGTCAATCCTTACGGAGCTTTGGAAATCAACGGTTTTAGCAGTCAGGCAATGTTTTTCACCGGTGCTTTGGAGAAATACGGCCTGGGAGTGCAAGTGACTCGCGTCGGCAAATACAAGTCAGCCGTTGAGCCGTTTTTGCTCACAAAAATGAGTCCCGAAAATCGCCAGCAAACTCAAAAGTTGCTCGGAGATATGTGGGGAGAATACCTGAAAACTGTCGCCCCGAGTCGCAAAGTGACTGTTCCGCAACTGCAAGCACTTGCAGATAATGGTGGAACCTTGATGGCTGACGAAGCTCTCAAAAGCAAGTTAGTTGATAAAGTTGTATACTTTGACGAAATATCGACTGAACTCAAAAAACTCACAGGAACCGATCGCGAAAACAAATCTTTCAAGCAAATTAGTTTGAAAAACTACGCAAAAATTGCTGAGGATAAAAGCTCAACTCGCGCTAACAAGAAAAACCAAGTTGCTATACTTTACGCTGAAGGAGAGATTGTAGACGGCGAAGGCGGCCCGACTCAAGTAGGAGGCGATCGCATCGCTCAAGAAATGCGGAAAATTCGAGAAGATAACGACGTAAAAGCAGTGGTTTTGCGCGTCAACAGTCCCGGAGGTAGCGCGACGGCGGCCGAAGTCATTGGACGAGAAGTTATGCTGACGGGCAAAAAGAAACCAGTTATCGTTTCGATGGGCAATTTAGCAGCATCCGGCGGCTATTGGATTTCGATGGGTTCCAGCAAAATCTTTGCCGAGCCCAATACGATTACCGGTTCGATCGGCGTTTTTGGAATGCTGTTCAACGCCGAAAAGTTGGCTGCTAACAACGGCCTAACTTGGGACGTGGTGAAAACCGCCCGCTTTGCGGATACTAACACGGTTTCCCGCCCGAAAAATCCTCAAGAATTGGCGAATATTCAGAGGGTAGTTGATCGCATTTACGATCGATTTATTACTAAAGTCGCCGACTCCCGCAAACTGCCGAAAAACAAGGTACAAGAAATTGCTCAAGGCAGAGTGTGGTCTGGTACGGCTGCGAAACAGTTGGGTTTGGTCGATGAAATTGGCGGCCTTGAAGATGCTGTCAGAGAAGCTGCTAAGCAAGCTAAACTCGGCGACGATTGGAAGTTGGAAGAATATCCAAAACGCCGCACTTTGGAGGAGCGAATTTTGGAAAGAATTTCCGGCGTTCACGTGTTGCAACCAGTCGCCAAACTCGACCCGCTAACGGCGGAATTTAAGAAAATGCAAGATGACTTGGCTGTGATCAAGTCTATGAACGACCCGCAGGGGATTTATGTTCGCTTGCCTTTCAATTTGCGGATTGATTAATTAATTGATGATACCAAATCCGGGATTTTTACCTGTTTATTCTTCAGTCCCCCTCTGTTCGGACGAAAGTTTTGCTCTTGAAGCGTTGTAAGCGCTGAGTCTGATAGGGGTTTTTAACCCGGATTTGGTAAAAGTAGGCTGACAAGCGAATTTCAAAGGTGCTACCCGCCACGTGATTTATCCGTGGAATCAATCCCAAATCGAAAATCGAAAATTCTCAAGCCCCCGCATTTATCCGTGGGGTCGCCTCTAAAATCTCAAATCTCAAATCTCAAATCGATTGACGCATCCTACCAACAACTGAAAAACCCGGTTTCTTCAAGAAACCGGGTTTATGAATACCCTAAAAGTCGATCGACTGGGAATTGGCAATATTTGTTATGCAGCACGCTGAGTTAACAATCCCCAGATGAATAGTAAAACGATCGCGCCTACGACTGCAAAAGCTATGCTGGGTAAAGTCAATGCTCCGAAGGATGCTCCCCCGCTCGTCCCCAGTAAGACTTGACCTAGATAACCTCCCACTAGCGCGCCCAAAATTCCTAAACCTGTTGTTGCCAGAAAACCGCCGCCTTGAGTTCCCGGATAAATGGCTTTGGCGATCGCACCGGCAATCAGTCCTAAAACGATCCAAGCAATAATTCCCATTTCTCTTTCTCCTGAATACTTAAACTTTTCTTGTGCCTTGTCTTATGTTCTAAGAATAACAACCCCTATCCCGCTCTTACCTCTACCGTAGGGAGGAACCGAAAGTGGTAGGATTTCTCATGAATCGTCCGAGTTTGAGGTTTTTTAATATCTCAAAAGAGTTAACCCACTTTTTCGAGGGAAGAAAGGTACTTATGCTCAAAGCAAAAAGGAAATAGGAGAATTTTTTCTGGGACTTTTTGTGTTTTACTGGTAAAAAAATTACAATAATTTTGTGAAACGAGGAAAGTTTGCGCCCGATGGATCTGACTCTGTGCATGATTGTGAAGAATGAAGAGGGAACACTGTCGCGGACTTTGGACAGCGTTAAAGGTGTTGTTGACGAAATAGTGGTGGTGGATACGGGATCGGGCGATCGCACCCGTGAAATTGCCAGAGAATCCGGGGCGAGGGTTTATGACTTTGAATGGTGCGACGACTTCGCAGCGGCGCGCAATGAGTGTCTGAAGCACGCCCAGGGCCACTGGATTTTGGTGTTGGATGCCGATGAGGTTTTGGTACCGGAGATTGTGCCTCAAATTAAGCAGGCAATTGCGAGCGATCGGCTGCTGCTAATCAATCTCATCCGCCAAGAAATCGGTGCCTCTCAATCTCCCTATTCCCTAGTGTCGCGCTTGTTTCGCAATCGCCCCGACATCCGCTTTTCTCGCCCTTACCACGCAATGGTAGACGACAGCGTGGCTGAGATTTTGCAGAGGGAACCAAATTGGAAAATAGCTTCTCTCCCCGATGTGGCGATTTGGCACTCTGGTTATCAAAAAGATGCGATCGCAGCAAAAAGTAAATTCCAAAAAGCTCAAGCAGCTATGGAACGGTATATCGCTTATTATCCAAACGATGCTTATGCTTGTAGCAAATTAGGTGCGCTGTATGTAGAAACCGGGCAAATTGGGCGGGGAATTAATTTATTAACCAAAGGCTTAACTGCCGAGGGCATTGATGATTCTATTGTTTACGAGCTGAACTATCATTTGGGAATTGCTTATCGCCAGCAGCAGCAATTTGGTAAAGCCAAAGAACACTATCAAGCCGCAATTAATACCAATGTTTTCCCCCCGCTTAAGTTGGGCGCTTACAATAATTTGGGCAATTTGTTCAAAGATGAAGGAGATTTAAAATCTGCTGAGAAAGCTTACAAAGCAGCTTTAAAAATTGACCCCAATTTTGCTGTAGGTCACTATAATTTAGGACTGACGCTGAAGGCAGCCGGAAATTTAGCAGATGCGATCGCCTATTACCGACAAGCGATAAAAATCGATCCAGAACACGCGGAAGCTCATCAAAACTTGGCAGTAGCCTTGCTGAAAATTGGCAAAATGCCAGAAAGTTTAGCAGAATTCAAAAGAGCGATCGCCCTTCACGAACAGCGTCGCCCATTTGAAGCAGAACGCCTGCGTCGGGGACTGCAAGAAATGGGTTTACTTTAAACTTGTTACCAAATAATTTGTAGGGGCAATCCCCCCGTGGTTGCCCCTCGAACCGGACGGGGTAAGCACGGGGGCATTACCCCTACAAACTGTAAAAATTACCAGCAAAATCAAGAAATTATCTCTACTTTGCCGCTATCCAAATCGTAGCGGCCCCCAACAACTTTAAGCTTGCCCGCTTTGACTGCTTCAGCTAAAATAGGCGAGGAGGATTGTAACTGATTGACATTCATTTTCACGTTAGCTCTGACTGCGTTATCCCAGGCATCGCCTTTTTGACCTTTGGTCGAATCAACTGCCGGTTTAATCGCTGCCACCAAAGTGCTAATGTGACCCGGAACAGCTTTACCATCTAAAGCAGCTTTAACAGCACCGCAGCGTTCGTGACCCAGAATTACTAATAGTGGCACGCCTAATTCTAAGGCCGCATATTCTATATTTCCGAGAACCACATCGTCGAGAAAATTGCCAGCTACTCGGATATCAAATAAATCCCCCAATCCTTGGTCGAAAATAATTTCGGGAGTAACGCGCGAATCAGAACAAGCCAGGATGGTTGCAAACGGATGTTGACCCTGTGCTACTTCTACAACTCGCGATCGAGCTTGGTCGGGAAATGTCCGTTTTTGCTGAATGTAGCGTTGATTCCCCGCCATCAATTTCTTGAGAGCACCGTCGGGAGTAATGCCAGAGATTGCCTCTGCCTTTGCTGCTTCGGCTTGTAAAAACGCAGGTGCCAAGCTTGCCGCTAGCATCCCTGCACCAGCCCTCAACATTAAATTGCGTCGCGAAATCATGCTTCTACTTCCGCTTTCAGTCATTGCTTAAAACTCGGTTCAATTTTTTCTATTTTATACCATAATATCTACCACAAGCTCAGTCAGACTTCTTTGATTTTTCTCTACAAGGTGTTCCGGCACAATATAAAATTCAAAAAAGTGGTCTATTTTTATTTCATTCATATTTTATTTAGTAAAGTCAACTGCCGTCATCCTTCTACCGGCAGGGGATGCTAGAATATATCTAAAACGACAATTATTTATCAATGGCTCGAAATGTCCTACGTCGCCAGCATTCATATCTATCCGGTCAAGTCCCTTGACGGCATAGCAGTCAGTCAAGCCACTATTCTAGCCAGCGGAGCTCTAGAAGGCGATCGTTCTTTTGCAATCTGCGATGCAGCCGGAGAATTTGTTAACACTAAGCACAACAGCGGAGTCCGTTTTCTACGCTTATCCTTTGACATCAAAAAGAGAATTGCCGGTCTGAAAATTCAAGGCACTGAACAAGAAATATTTTTTCATGTAGATAGAGAACGCTTGGGAATAGAATCTTGGTTGAGCAGCTACTTCGGTTTCCCCGTCAAGTTAATTGAAAACTTGCTGACAGGTTTTCCAGACAATCTCGCTGCACCAGGGCCAAGCATTATCAGTACCGAAACAATTGCCGAAGTTGCATCTTGGTTTCCGAGAGTTTGCGTTAACGAGATGCGCCATCGCTTGCGAGCTAATATTGAAATAGGAGATGTCCCGGCTTTTTGGGAAGACCAACTTTTCTCACAATCCGATGAAATTGTGAGGTTTAAAATAGGAACAGTAATATTTGAAGCTATTCATCCCGGTCAGCCATGTATCCTATCTACGCGAAACTATGGGGCGAAAGCAGGCGATCTAAATTTTAAAAATATACTAACAGCCAAGCAGAAGGAAATCATGCCTGACTTGGTAAAAAAAGGGCATTTAAATCACTTTAGTCGGCTGATAGTTAACACGCGACTCGCACCTCAAGCAGCAGAAAAAATATTACACATAGGAGACGAAGTTCAAATTATCACCGTCAGCAACTCTCTATTGAATACCATTTCTGATTAGTTGTAGGTTACGAGTCTGATCAAGCCGGCGGCAACTCCAAAGAAAGTTGACCCAAAACACCAGTTCTAAAATCGTTTAACATCTGTCGCGCCGTTCGTTCGACATCTCCTTTATACTTGTCTTTTGCGACCTCGTGCAAATAATCTTCACCATTACTAGATGCTGGATCTAATTTATACCTGGATTTGAAACCAGATAGTGATACCAACGTGTCATCAGTCGCCTCCAGCCCTTGCAGCAAATCTACCATCGCTGCTGCTACTACCTGATTGTCGTAAGCTGCTTCGCCAATATCTTCGCAAATAGCTAATTTTATGGCATTTTCTTGATTGTTAATTCGGGTTGGGATCACTCCAGGCGCGTCTAATAATTCAATTTCGTCAGAAATGCGAATCCATCGGAGCGATTTAGTTACTCCAGCTCTGCGGGCACTGTCCACCACTCTCCGCCCTAACAGCCGATTAATTAAAGCAGATTTTCCGACATTGGGAAATCCCATTACCACTGCCCGGACTGGACGGGGCAGCATACCTCGATCGAACCTTCTTTTATTTAGCTGCACCCCAGCATCCTGCACGGCATCCGCCACAGCGTCTACTCCTTGACCGTGCTCGGCATTGGTAAAATACGCCGTTTCCCCTTGGGTATCAAACCATGTTTCCCACGCCTCGCGCGATCGAGGTGTAATCATATCCATGCGGTTGATGACCAAGACTCGCGGCTTGCCGCCCACCCAACTCGGCATTTGGGGGTGATAAGTAGCCAATGGAATGCGGGCATCTCGGACTTCGAGCACCACATCTACCCGCTTTAGCTGTTCTTTTAATGCCCGTTCAGCTTTGGCAATGTGACCGGGATACCAGTGAATTTTCATTAGTTATTAGTTATTAGTCAGCAGTCATTAGTCAGCAGTCATTAGTCAGCAGTCATTAGTCACCAGCCATTAGTCACCAGCCATTAGTCGCTGTGTCAGGGCGGGTTTACGCATACCCTGGATTTACATAATAGATACGAGTGAACCCGCCCCTACAGAATCTACGTTTATTTAGTCGGACACGATATAACACGTGACTAATAACTAATGACTAATGACTAATAACTAAGGCACAATCAAAACTGCACAAGGAGACAGATTGATCACCCGATTGGTAACGCTGTCAGACGCCCCATCATCGGTTAAACCCATCCCCCGACAGCCCATCACAATCAAATCGGCCCCAATTTCGTCAGCCACATCGCAAATCGTGAAAGCAGGTTTGCCTTCCCGTTCGATGATTTCAGCTTCAATTCCCTGCTGGGAAAACATCGATTGGGCCTCAGAAAGAAGTTTGGCGACTGCTTCGGGGGAAGTCATCACCTCTCGCGCGGGGGCATCGGCCTCCTCGGCTGGGGGCTCGACTACCGAGAGAATTACTAAGCGAGAGGCGTAGGTTTTCACGATATTGACCACCTTTTCGGCAGCTTCGCGGGCTTCTCGGCTTTGATCTACAGGAAATAAGACAGTCTTGAACATACTGCGCATCTCCGGGACGCGGACTCCGATAAAATGTTTACGTTGAGCCAATCAGTGCCGTTTGTTTCATCTTCCGTTTTTTGTACGGACGCGGTTGAATGCGTCCGAGGCCCAAGTGCAAGTGACCAGTGCCGCCATTTCAACGGAATTCGACAAAAACACACATATTAGGAGGTTAATCCTGTGACAAAAAAAACTGTAGCAAATTTATCGGCATCGGACTTATCGGGCAAACGGGTATTGGTGCGGGCGGACTTTAACGTGCCGCTCGACAACGGCAATATCACCGATGATACTCGCATCCGGGCGGCTCTGCCGACAATTCAAGATTTAGCGTCCAAGGGCGCTAAGGTGATTTTGTGCAGCCACTTCGGCCGTCCCAAGGGTGTGACGGAGAAGTTGCGCTTGACGCCGGTTGCTGTGCGCCTGTCGGAATTGTTGGGTAAAGAAGTCAAAAAGACTGACGACTGCATCGGTGATGAAGTCGCTGCTACAGTCGCCGCGATGCAAGATGGCGATGTGCTGTTGCTGGAAAATGTCCGCTTCTACCCAGAGGAGGAGGCAAACGACCCGGAATTTGCTAAGAAGTTAGCTTCTGTGGCCGATTTGTATGTCAATGATGCTTTTGGTACCGCTCACCGGGCTCACGCTTCTACTGAGGGCGTTACTAAGTATCTGAGTCCTTCTGTGGCTGGGTTTTTGATGGAGAAGGAACTGCAATATCTCGGCAGTGCGATCGACAATCCTCAGCGTCCTTTAGCTGCTATAATCGGCGGTTCTAAGGTTTCCAGCAAGATTGGAGTCATCGAAAAACTACTCGAAAAATGCGACAAACTGCTGTTGGGCGGTGGCATGGTTTTCACGTTCTACAAAGCTCGCGGCTTGAACGTTGGCAAGTCTTTGGTGGAAGATGACAAGCTGGAACTGGCTAAGTCTTTGGAAGCTAAGGCGAAGGAACGGGGAGTTGCTTTTCTGTTACCGACTGATGTGGTAGTTGCTGACAAGTTTGCTGCTGATGCTAACACTCAAACTGTCCCGGTTGAAAGCATCCCCGATGGTTGGATGGGTTTGGATATCGGCCCGGATTCAGTAAAAACTTTCCAAGATGCTTTGGCTGATTGCAAAACTGTCATCTGGAACGGGCCCATGGGCGTGTTTGAGATGGAGAAGTTTGCTGTGGGAACTGAAGGAATCGCTCATTCTTTGGCTGGACTTACTAAAACTGGTACTACCACAATTATCGGTGGTGGTGACTCGGTGGCGGCTGTTGAACAGTTGAATTTAGGCGAACAAATGAGCCACATTTCTACTGGTGGCGGTGCTAGTTTGGAGCTACTCGAAGGTAAGGAATTGCCTGGTGTTGCTGCTTTAGATGAAGCTTAATTAAGTTAAGTAGGGCGGGCTTTGCCCGCCTTGCTGTCAGCAGGTCTATATCCTTGGCTGCGAATCATTTTTTTGAAGATTTACCGCAGAGGGCGCAGAGAACGCAGAGTAAGAGAAAAGAGAGAAAGATATGGGTTTAAATTCTATAGTTTGCTAGTATAATTTGTTTGAAGTAGCAGTGAGGTTTGTTTGTGAAACTTAAACTCTTGGCAACTGTAACGGCAAGTTTAGCTTTGTTTGGGCTGACAGCTCCCGTTAATGCTCAAAATCCCGATCATGTTAGGCAATTGCTGGAAACTAAAGAGTGCGAAGGTTGTGACTTGAGAAATGCTGATTTGTTCAAGGCTAGCTTGTACAGAGCTAATTTAAGAGGAGCCGATTTAAGCGGAGCAAATCTCTATGAAGCTAATTTGCTAGAAGCGGATTTAAGTGATGCTAATTTGGCAAATGCTAACTTAGTTAATGCCGAGATGTACGGTGCTGAATTGAATGGTGCTAATCTACGAAATGCGGATTTGTCTAATGCTTTTTTGGGGCGAGCGAATCTGACGAGTGCGGATTTGCGCGGTGCTAAACTTTTTAATGCGAATCTGGGGGAAGCTTATCTGCTGCAAGCTAATTTGTCGAATGCAGATTTGAGGCGTTCGCTGCTGTTTAGAGTTAATTTGAATCGTGCGAATTTAAGCGGAGCAGATATGTCTTTCGCGGATGTGCGCGATACTAATTTGCAGAATGCTATTTTGTCAAATACTAGGCTTCCTAGGGCTCAATTGACCGGGACAAATATTGATGCGGCGAATAACGTGCGGCAGGCTGATTTGGAACGTGCCAACTTGCGAGGTACGAATTTGGGGCCAGGGGTTTGCGTGATCACTACTTTTCCTTATTGTGTTTTGAATGTGGAATAATCTACTTGCTGAGTGCGTCAGCCTCCATTTTTTCGGCAGCTAGGGGAGTTTGTGCTCCCGCCCAAAAACGGACACAAGTTCCCCACTTAAGTTGTGGAAAGATCAAAATTTTAGACCCTAGTTCCAGCTCCCAGATGAATCTGTGGAATAAATCTAAAATCTAAAATCTAAAATCTAAAATCGACTGACTCGCTGGCTGGCGCACCCTAAGTTGAGATCCGAGCTAAGTTTGAGGTGGTTTGTATCCTCTTTCTAGGGCAAATCTCACAAGCTGGGCACGATTTTCTAACTGTAATTTGCTGAAAATGCTGCTTAAATGAGCTTGCACAGTCCGGGGGCTAATAAACAGCCGATCGCTAATTTGTTTGTTAGTATAACCCTGGATAACCTCCCAAAAAACTCTTTCCTCGGCTGGTGTTAAAGGCAAAGGTGCAGGTGCTGGCAATACTGCCACAAACTGTGGTTCCACCGCCCTACCGCTAGAAGTTTGCAGCAGTCGGACAATTTCGGCGTGAATGCGGTGAGAGCGCTCTAACTGCGCTTTTACCTTAGCTAAAATTTCTTCAGACTGAAAAGGTTTTACCAGATAATCGTCACCGCCGATCGAATGACCTTCAACTTTTGACTCCAACTCGCCTTGACCCGACAAAAATATAAAGGGGACTAACTGTCCCAAACGGGTAGTTCGCAAACGGCGACAAAACTCAAACCCGTCCATTTCCGGCATCATGACATCTGAAATTACCAAATCTGGGGGGGCATTTTCAAACATCGAGAGCGCCTCAACCCCTGAATTAGCACATTCCACACGATATCCTTGACTTTCCAGGTACATTGCTAAGACTGTTTGACAGTCTGCTTCGTCGTCCACTACTAATATTCTTTCCATGACAGGCTTGCACCAATTCCAGTTGGACAGTTATTGAAACTGCCAGTCCCAAAGTAGGAACTTAATTGAGTTTACCTGCTGCAACTTAATAAAGGCTTGCAATTTCAAGACGCCACAATTTCTCAAATAGTCCAATTAGGGGCGCCTAGCGCCTAAAAGGGGAAGCAGTAGAGCAATATGGGGAACAATCTCTTTCTTTGATTGGCCTATCATCAAAAGCTACAACTTTTTATGAAGAAGCGTCAACTTTTATGCCGAAAATAGAAGGTAAAAGAAAGAATTTTATCCTATAAAACAGAAATTTTGGTGACACTTACACTATTCCTAGACCCGACATTGAAAGGTTTTTAGATTTTTCGGGTTCGGACACAGGTACAAAAGGAACAACGCGACCAGGTGCTGCTGGGGGCGGCGCGAACAAACTCGGGTCGGCAACCAACATACTTTCAATTATCGCTGCTGGTTCGGGGCGACTGAACAGATACCCCTGCATGATATCGCACTGATGTTGTTTCAAAAAATCTAGTTCTGCTTCTGTTTCCACCCCCTCAGCAATTACAGTCATATTCAAACTGTGACCCAGTAAAATTACTGCTGTAGTAATAGCAGCATTTTGAGTATCTTCGTTGGCATTACGGACGAAAATTCGATCGATCTTTAAACTGTCAAAAGCAAATTGCTTAAGATATCCTAAAGTAGCGTAACCGGTACCGAAGTCGTCAATAGCAATCCGAATTCCTAGAGCTTTTAGTTGGTTTAAAGTAGCGCCTGCTACTGTCGCATTTTCCACCAAAGCGCTTTCGGTCATTTCTAATTCTAAATTAGCAGGCTCTAAACCTGTAGTTTCCAATATTTGGACAATTCGCGCCTTGAGTTCCGGGTCGGACAACTGCCGGGCCGACAAGTTTACTGATATTGTAAAGGGCGAAAACCCCGCCGCTAGCCAACTAGCGGCTTGAGCACAAGCTGAAAGCAATACCCACTCCCCAATCTGAATAATTAAACCTGTTTCTTCTGCTAAGGGAATAAATTCGCAGGGAGAAATTATACCTCGATCGGGATTTTGCCAGCGCACTAAAGCTTCGGCGCCGATAACTTGACCGGTCGCAATATTCACCTGCGGCTGATAGTATACCTGAAACTCACCTTGTGCCAAAGCGTGGCGCAGCAAAGCTTCGAGAGCAAACTTTTCAGGAGAGAGAGTTGTAACCTTGGTGGAGTCGTTAACTAAATCTTTGAGTCTGGCTTCTGCTTGGTGAAGTGCGACTGTTAGCGGTTGAGTAATAGTTTGCCGTTTCAAGACGCGAGAAGCAATGGCTCCCAGCAATTCAGCCTTGGTAAACGGCTTTGTCAAGTAATCGTCTGCCCCCAATTCCATCCCCCGACGAAAATCGGTTTTGTCACTTTGAGCCGTGAGGAAAATAAATGGAATTGTTGCAGCCAGCGAGTTTTGCCGCAGAGTCCGCAACACGTCATAACCGTCGAGTTCCGGCATCTGCACGTCGCACAAAATTAAATCCGGTATCTCCGAAAGTGCCATCTGCACCCCAACTCGACCGTTCTCGGCCGCAATGACCCGGTAGCTGTGAGATTCCAGGAGTTGCAGAAGAGTTTCCCGGATTAATTCGTCGTCCTCAATTACCAAAATTTTGAGCATGATACTTAGATAACAGATGGCACTATATATCTGAACCTGACTAACTCTAGCATACTCAAACTAGGGAATTAGTAATTGGGCCAATTAGCCAATAAATGATTAGCCAAATGGCTGAATATTTTCCCTCAGTTCTTAAGTCACAATCAAAGAACTGCCTAAATTGGGAAGATTTCGCTCTCTTTCAAGAGCTGAAAACTGCTGCGCCCGACTCCTTTGATAAACTTTTATTACAAAATACCCAATATTTCTCATAAAAAAAAATAGCGAACAGTTTCAGTGCGCCCAGGGCGAAAATTACTCAGGCTATCACTTATATTATGTCCGGTTAATTGTTCATAATTCGTCCGTGTTTGTACTAAAAACTAGAGTTTTCTCTCCATGGATGAATCAGGATGCTGCATCCTGATTCATCCAAAAAAATATACTTGCTTTCAGACAACAGTAGTGGAGAGATAAAAATTTTAGATTAAGGTTCAATCTCCCAGATTCATCTGTGAAGTAAATCTAACATCTAAAATCGACTAACGGAAAACTTAATTATGGTTCTATAGCAATCATTGCCGGAGTCGTAATTTTTTTACCCCGCCCCAACCCTCCCCCTGGGTTCGGGGAGGGAGTAAGAAGTTCACACATGATTTAGGATTGCTATATAACCGGAAATTCTCTTATCCACGGCCTAAATTCACAGGCTGAGTGGAATTCGCGCAAAACTTGGAATCTACAATTGCAGAAGTGATACTGACAGCGTGCATGGATGATGACGGAATTATCCGGTCTTGCGGAACTACCACGGTCTTTTTACAAACCAGCTCGCTACTGCCTACAGAGGCAAAGTTCCAAGCATAAAATTCGGGACTGCTGACTGTCGCATTGGCCGGATGTAAACCTAGTGCAGTCACTAATACTAATCCAAAAGTCACTAAACCTACGATCGCGAATCTCAGCATATTCTTTGTTTGAACAGGAAAACTTACCTGATTGGTATTACCTTATTATTGCCTGGGTGGATAGAGAGCGTCAATAGCAGTTATTCTGCCGTCAGGTTCAACTCGTAAGCGATCGGCTCAGATGCTTGAGAAACTACCACGAATTCATAAAAACCAGCATCATCCAGCAATCCAGACCAACTAAGTCCTTCTGCATCTTCCAGCAAAGCTCGCGCGCCCTTTGTCCGCCCCGGAGTATAAATTGACAGTAGGGTAGATTTGCGCGGTGCTTGCAAATTCACGCGCAAAGTTTGATTTTGAGCGAACCTGGCAATGTAAGCTTTCCCTTCTCCGGGTTTGAGATTCCCTGTGAGGCTTTTGCTCTTCGATAGGCGGTCAAATTCAACGCTTTCAACAGTTGCTCCAGCTTGTAAGGCTTCGAGTTCGTCGGCGGTAATTGCTTGCCAAATTTGTCCGATCGGCAAACCAATGATATTGCGATCGCGCGGCTGTTGTGGAAACCAATAAAAGAACCTAGCATCAGCCAAATCGTACAAAGCCCGACTACTCAAATTCAGCTTGTTAACCTCAGTTTTCCAGCGATCGATATCAGTGGTGTCGTAAGTGCCCAACCGCGCTCTAGCGTTGCTGCTGAGATTTTCCAGCTTATCGAGCAACTCGTCGCCGATTTTCTGCCACCTTTCGCGCCATTGGCGATCTTCATCGCCTTCTTTTAACAATCGTCCCCCCAATTCCGGGTATTTGGCATAAAAAGTCTCGTCCACAAGGTTGACGTAACCGCTATAGAATCGATCGTCAATTTTGAGCTTGACAAAGCGATCTTGCAAAGCATCTTCTTGCTGCTGCTTCGGGCTTGGAGGCTGGGAAACTTTCTGCACTTTTGATTGCAGATTTAACAAAGAATTGCCCGCAAACCAGCCAACTCCCCCCATAGTTGATAGCACAGCCACCACAAACAAAACCATTTTCCAAGCAGGCATCTTTTGCTGATTGCCAATAGCAGCAATTCGCACCGGAGTTCCCGGCAGTTTTGGTGTGGGAGCGGGCACGGGTATAGGCGAGAAATCTGGTGGCTGGGTGATCCCAAAATCCGGGGCTGGTGGTAAAGGTGGCTGTAACGGCGGATTGCCGGAGAGAGCGAGCATTACCTCGCGAGCCGAGGAGTAACGCTGGCTCGGCTGCTGAGCAAGCATTTTATCCAGCACCAGGGACAAATTCGGAGACAGGGAACATTCCCCCCGCCAGTTCCAATTCAGGGTATGGCTGTCGATCAATTGATGGGGTTCCTTCCCAGTCAGCAACACCAAAACCGTGGCCGCCAGAGCGTACAAATCGCTGTGGGGAGAGACAATGCCCATCTGCATCTGTTCGACGGGAGCATAGCCGAGCTTGCCGATGCGAGTCGCGGGGGCGGGAGTGCCGTTAGCCTCAGCGAATAGAGACTCTACGGTGGCGGCGACTTGTTTTACTCCGCCAAAGTCGATCAGCACGGGCATCCCGTCAGAACTCCGCAGAATCAGGTTGTCCGGGGAGATGTCGCGGTGAATCACTCCCAAAGAGTGAATGTATTCGAGCACGGGCAAAATCTGCAGCAGTAATTGATTGATTTCTGCTTCTATGAACCGCAAACCCTGACGCTTGCGGGCGTCGAGCAGGAAGCGGTAAGTTTGACCGGGTACGTAGTCTTGGACGAAAAATAGGTAGCCTCGATCGCTGATACTGACGCGGAAGAGTTCGCGAAAGCGGGGAATTTGATTGTGTTGCAGCTTGTAGAGCACTCCCGCTTCCCGCTCGAACAGTTCCTCGGATTTTTGTAAAGCGTAACTTCCATGTACTTGGGGCGCAAATTCTTTTAAAACGCAGGGTTCGTTAAATCGGTGGGCGTCTTCAGCGAGGTAGGTGCGTCCGAAGCCTCCGTGTCCCAATTCGCGGACGATGCGGTAGTGGTTGTTGAGAGTTATGCCGGGGTAGATGGGATTGTTCATTGGAACTTGCTGCGTCGGATTTTCACGCTTGACTGAGACTGGGAGTTTTGGGCGATCGCTGAATTAATCTTGCCATAGTGTGTCTGTGTTTATTAGTCGATCGAGAGCTTGGCTATCCCCTGTGGTTATTGTTAAAACAGCAGTTTCGTGCTATTGAAGTTTATCCACTGGGCCATATTTTCGATCAACCTCAAAATGTGTTCAAATTTTTAGTGTCCAGCCCAATGTGCGATCGGGCGTTAGCGCTACTAATTGAATCTTGAGCGATCGGGGTGCAAAATAGGCATTTTAAGGAGCAAATCATGCAGCCAGAACAGCGTCAGAGAGCAATTGGGGCGTTGGAAGAGTTTTTGAGGGCGCCGCTTGAGGAACGATTGCAACACCAGCAGAATCGAGTTGCCGAATCCGGGGCGATCGCGCTTTTTCAAAAAGTCGCGGCCACAGTACCAGCTTACCAGACTTTCCTAGCTGCACTTAACATCAATCCCGCCTCAATTCAAACCTTTGAAGACTTCCAAAAGTTGCCCCTAATTACCAAAGAGAATTATTTACGCTCTCACCCGCTACCTCAGTTGTGTCACCAGGGGAAATTAGAAACTTGCGATTTCATTGCTGTTTCATCGGGTTCGACAGGAAACCCGACATTTTGGCCGCGTTTTATCAGCGACGAGTTGCAAATTGCTGCTCGTTTTGAACAAATATTTCACGACAGTTTTTACGCCGACACTCGCTCAACTTTAGCTGTCATTTGCTTTCCGTTGGGAACTTGGGTAGGCGGAATGTACACAGCCAATTGCTGCCGCTATCTAGCGAGTAAGGGCTATCCAGTTACAGTTGTGACGCCTGGGAATAATAAGACTGAAATATTTCGAGTTGTGCAGGAACTTGGGGAGCATTTTGATCAAGTAGTTTTGTTGGGATATCCGCCATTTCTCAAGGATGTGATTGATAGCGGAATTGCTGGGGGTGTCGAGTGGCAAAAATATCGAATTAAGATGGTGTTTGCGGGAGAAGTGTTTAGCGAAGAATGGCGGAGTTTGGTGAGCGATCGCACTAATTCTGACAATCTATATTACAACTCTGCGAGCCTTTACGGTACTGCGGATGCCGGCGTTTTAGGCAACGAGACACCGCTGAGCATTTGCATCCGCCGCTTTTTAGCAAACAATCCCGAAGCAGCACGCAATTTATTCGGGGAATCGCGCTTGCCAACGCTGGTGCAGTACGATCCGAAAAGCCGCTTTTTTGAAGTGAATAATGACGGCACGCTGTTATTTTCTGGCGACAACGGCATCCCGCTAATACGCTATCACATCTCCGATAACGGCGGTTTAATTTGTTACGAAGCAATGCTCAATTTTTTGGCTGAATGGGGATTTAACCCTGTGGCACGTTTGCAGCAAGCAGCAGCTATGAAAGTTTCTGATTTCCCCAGAGGGATTCGCTGCTTGCCATTTGTCTATGTATTTGGGCGATCGCACTTTACCGTTTCCTACTTCGGTGCCAACATTTACCCGGAAAATGTCACCGTAGGTTTAGAAGTTCCCACGATTCGGGAATGGGTGACGGGAAAATTTGTGCTGCAAGTCAAGGAAGATGCGGAGCAAAATCGGTTTTTATCGGTGGTTGTGGAATTAGCACCGGGGGTGGATGGCGACGAGGAGATGCAGCAGGCGATCGCATCTTCAATTCTCGCGCAATTGCGGCGGCTAAACAGCGAATTTGCTAATTATGTGCCGCCAGAATATCAGTTACCTGTGGTGACATTAACTGCGATGGGCGATGCCGAGTATTTTCCGATTGGGGTGAAGCACCGATACACGCGGCAGTAAACCGTGTTTTTGTGAGTAGGGGCTGGACTAAATTGTATCGGGATCAATATTTAATTCTCGCAGTTTCGCGGCCAGGCGATCGGCTCGTTGAGCTTCTTGTCCGGCTCGTTGAGCCTCTTCGTCGGCTCGTTCAGTCTCCCTTTCTGCAACCTCTTCAGGAGTAGGGACAAGCTCTCCTTCTGCTGTAAAGAAACGCAATTTTCCGCCACAAATTCCGAGACTCAAATCGAGCTGCTGACTCCGCAGATGTCCGAATTCGTTCGGTGCAATTGGTTCATATTCCCCGTCAACTAAATGAAACCCAGCTAATTCTAAAGTTTCTGGGTCAAACCAAAAGTAGTCGTGAGTGCGAAAAGTATCTTGATAGAGTTGTCTTTTAAAGTTTTTGTCTATATCCGCTGTTTTGGGAGACAGGATTTCAACGATAATATTGGGGTACTTTCCCTCTTCTTCCCAAACTACCCAGCTTTTACGAGTTTTTCGTTCTGTTCCGAGTACCACAAAAAAGTCTGGCCCTCGGAAGTCTTTCGATTTGAGTTGCTTGGGACTGTAATAAATGGTGAGGTTTCCAGCAGCATAAAAATTGTTTCTATCTCGCCACAGCCATTCTAGACAGTTGAGGAGTAGGATTATTTGTCGGAGATGCAGTTCTGTTTCCACGGGAGGTTCATCACTGTATAAATCGCCTGAAGGAAAGATAACATTTTCTAGTATCTCTTGTTCTAGTATCTCTTGGGTAGTAGCTAATTCTGCAGTTGCGGACATGGCTGCTTAGTGAGGAGTAAGAGGTTGTGTGTCTATTTTAGCAAGCTTTTCATATCTCTGCCGAGGACTATTCTGAAAGCCCGATCGCGCTTTTTGCCTAAAAACGCGATCTAGCACCCAATAATTAGTTTTTAACTATTAGCAATTAGCGTTTTATTGACCGTCAGTTTGTCTGAGAGCTGCCAGAATTTCCGGTCGCTTCATGCGCGCGTAGCCCCGCACTTTCCTGTCTTTGCCGATCGCCTTCAACCGTCTCAGCGAAAGACTTTCGTAGTCTTCTTCTGGGGACGGGGACGGAAACGGCAACTCCAACTGCAACTGCGGTAACTGAGGTTTCTGCTGTGCTTTCGACTGCTTCTTCGGCTGCGTTTTTGACTGCTTCTTCGGCTGTGCCTCTGGCTGTCTTTCTGAGTGAGTCGCTGCGGCTCCCAGTTGGCCGCGGAGTGTTTCAATTTGATTTTTCAGGTCATTTTCTACGTCTTCAATGGCCTCGGAAACAAACTGATTAATTGTTTGGACTGTGCGTTCTAATTTTATTGACAGCAGTCTTTCCAGTTCATCCAACTGTATCAAAGCACCTTCAAGATTTACCTCAGAAATAACAGCCGATTTTGGCGGACGGTTGCTGCTCGATTGTTCAATTTTTTTAGCCATTTTATCTACCTTTTCCTGAAATGCTTTTTCCACTTGTTCGAGCAAATGCTTAATCTGTTCTATTTGGTTACGCTCAAAGTTCTGCTCAGTTAGAGCTTTTACGTGCTTTTTTAGCAGGTCTTCATTTTTTTTAACAGATTGTTCTATTTGTTTTGTTAGACTATCTACCTTTTTTTGAAATGATAGCTCAAATTGTTGCAGTAGAGTCTCAATTTGTGCTGTTTTATGAGTCGGTTGCGGAGCTAAATGTTCCATTTCTGCTTGAGCAACAGCTACCTCCTCGTCGGTCATTTCAAATACCCACGCCCACATTTGCTCGGTGCCGAGTTCTTTAGCAACAATACACCAATCTGAGCCGCAGACCACTTCATATTCTTCTTCGTTGCTGTAAGCTTCGGTAGGGCGTACAATTAAAGGAATTAAGTTGCTGCCTTGCTCGATCAGACTTCTCCTGAGAGCTTCGCGGCGTTCGCGAGGAATTTCGCCCCGATGAGGCTCTGGTATGGCAATTTGGGAAGTGTAAATCTGAGTGTGACTAATTGGCTTAATCCGCAAATATTCAACTATTTGGTTTTGATCGGACGATCGATCCATCTTGTTACAAGTCCCCTTTTGTCATGAAAATCTGATGTGTAGGTATTTATGTATGTTTGGACTTTACAGCCGGCGTTTTAAGGGATGCAGGACTAACCCAAGAACTCAAATTGTAAGGTGCGAGACAAACACCTTACCCAGACCGTGGTAAGTTAAAGGGTTTCTTGGGCTGAGTCTTCCCAGCCTGCGATCGAACTCGGTTATCTGGGGGAGATATGGCGTGCTGCTGTAACTGTGTGACTGGCTGTGCGGTGACAGCCCGGGCGATGGCGTCCCGCCCCGCAAGCTACGGCAAAAGTTACTGCAATTCCTAAAAAAAGCGACTGTGATGAGTTTAACTGCCTGCGGGACACCAATGATCCACTGCTTTACTCATCTTTACTTATTTTGGCGTCAGGGCGATCGGGCTGGCGTTGCGAGTTGCGATCGCAATTGCGATTTATACGAAAGCCAGCTTTAATATCGCCCTTATTCTTTAGTCTCAAGCGAGAGGGGCGAAAGTTTCTGTAGGATGGGTTTCAACCGCCGAGTCATATCGGGTTTTTCAAATTTTGTCGGGCGGGCTTTGAGCGCCCCAAAAATGCAATTGAGATGGCTGAAAGCTTATAAATATTTTTGCCACTTGTCAATAAGCTTAATCATTGTTTTCTCGCCTAACCCTTTACCTTTCATGCGTTCCAACACATTTTCAAAAGATGCAAACTGCTCCAAATCTCGCTCTTTAATGATTTGTTCTATTGTTTGAGCTTTTATGCCAGCATTTTTCAAATTTGTAGCCAATTTGAATTTATCTTGAGTGTTGAGTGCTTCCAACAGCGGAACAGGTTTGGGAATCCGGCTTTCAACATCTTTAACCCTCTCTATCAGCGCCTGTTTTTCCCGCGTATACTCGGTTTTTAATTCATTAATTCTGTTTTCCAATCGAGTTTCAATATTGGTCAGCCGCTGTTCAAAGCTGGAGGACTGTTGCGGAACCACAGTTACACTTTGATTCTCAGCTCTTGCGGTTTTTCTGAGAATTTTAAGTTGATCTAGGAGAAGTTCTTCATTTTCTTCTTCCAGGATGAATGCTCCGATTGTCTCCCCTTTGAAAGCATCTATTTCCTTTGCTCTCGCCGCCGCATAATATTCAAAGTCTCCGTCTACTATTTCGTAAGCATCCATACCGTTTCGGCGGACAATTATCGGATTAATCAATCCTCCTGACTCTAAAATTAGTCGGGCTAATTTCTCTAAATCAGGCTCTGCAAAATTGGAACGGGGAACTGCGGATGTAATTTTTTTCACTGCAACCAGTGACGGAGATAATTTTTTCATTAGTTTTTACCTATTTTTTCCAAAACTTCTATTGCTAGCATTTCAAATTCTTGGGAGGCGATGGAATCAGGCTTAAAGTCCAGAACTGAAATCGGATCGGCAATTTCCATATTCCCGACTATTTGAAATTGTTCTGCACACTTTGCTAAATCGTCCCTCTCATAAATTACGCTTTCCATGATTTCAAAGCCGTAGCGTTTGGGAATTGCCTCCCTCCGCTTGGGTAAACTGTACTGTACAAATTTAGCATTTGTGGAGATTTTGCAAGGGAGTACACCTAAAACTTCTAGAGGTTTCTTGCCAATTTGTTTTTTGAATCCATTAACTTTTTTAATAAAATCCTTGACATTAATCAGTCCTTGATTGGCAAAAGGTTTTAAGTCAGAAGGAATAATTAAATAATCCGCTGCAATTAGGGCAACTCTAGCATAAAAATTCAACGATGGTGGCGTATCAATCAGTACAATATCATATTTATCCTGTACTTCTGCTAGTTTCTGAATTAAAATCATTCGGCTGTAATCGAGCTGATTGAGTTCCGTCTCATATTGCATTAAATCTATGTGGGAAGGAACCACATCTATTGCGGGGTGGCAAAAATTAGACTTGCGAGCTACTTCTTCGATCGAGAAAAAGTCTTCTGATTGCAAAACTTGAAGAATATTATTATCTTTCAAATCATCTTGTTCTTCATCCTCAAATTTTACTAAACCAGTCGCAAAGGTTGTATTTGCCTGACTGTCTAAGTCGATTACCAAGACTCTGTTACCTTTCTTGCTCAGCGCAGCAGCTAAATTGACTACTGTTGTAGTTTTGCCAACGCCGCCTTTATTGTGGTAAACTGCAATAATTTTCATACTATTTTGGCTTTTTGGGGAAACGGTTACATCGGATTTAACTTGAGGCTTAACTGGATAAGTTTCAGGTATTTGTTCCCGTTCTGAGATTTGACTTGGCTCAGGTTCTGCGGTGGCGGGATTGTTGAGCTGTACTGGGACTTCGCTAATTAACTCAGGACTAACCAAATTAATTTTACTATCTTCCAGTTCGAGATTATCGGGATTTTTTATGAATTTTAAACTATCTCTGCCAATTAAAGCGATAATTTCATCAATTCTATTTTCAATGTCTTTTCCAGCACACTTAAAAACTGGCTGAATATCATCGGCGACTCGTTCATAAATTCTAATTTCTTTACCGTTAGTTATGAGTCCGTAGCGGATGCTCAAACTTGTTAAATAGCGATGGAGTTTTCGCAGGTGGCGGTCTAAATTTTCCTTCGGATGTTTAGCCTCCATAACTACACTCATTGGCGAGTCTGCATCGACAACTATGGGGATAACTTGGGTTGCAAATGAGAGGAAGTCTAGACGAATAGTCCCAAATGCGATTTCTTGGTGCCAAGTGTCCGGCGTATAGCCTAACTTTGGTAGCAGATAGCTGACAATCAGTTTGCTTTCTACTTCGCTTTCGTTGCGACAGTTATTGGGATTGAAAGTCATTCGATTTTAGATTTTAGATTTTAGATTTTAGATTGGGAATGACTGATTTAATCATGGTAAGGATTGTGATATTGAGAGTAGGGCGCACATTCCGTTTCTTACAAAAGCTACGGATTGTAATATCGAAAAACCCGGTTTTGTTTGAAAAACCGGGTTTTTATGGCATTTATCGCGTTTAAAACTTACTTTGTTTTAGCGTTAAATTCCTGCAATGTTTGATAGCCACCAGCGGGATTGTACAAGTGACAGTTGTCGGCAATCCGCTTCATTAAAGACCAAGAAAATTCTGTTTCGTAGAGATGATCTTGCCAATTTTCCTTTAAGCTGCTGTGGGCGAGGCGCAAATTGTACCAGGGAATAGCAGTTGAAAGGTGGTGGGGAACGTGCACGTTAATGTCGTGGCACAGAAACTCTACCCAGCGGGGATAATCGCAGTGAACTGTTCCCGATAGTTGCGCTTGGGCTTCGTTCCATTCTTCGGGTTCTTTAAATGAAATGTCTGGTGCTGTGTGGTGGACGATCGTAAAAGTGCTCATCCAGAAATGGTAAACCAGCCAGGGCATCAACCAAAATTTGACAAATCCCCAAATGCCTGTGGTTGCAATTAAAATCGGAAATCCGATCGCAGCACCGATTAAAACTACAAAAACTGAAAACCGCACTTGTTCTTGTTTCTGTTGTCCTTTGAACCGCCACCACATAAAGTGCACTTTTGCCCAGTGGGCGATCGAGCCGATCCACCACATCCAACCGAATATTAAACTATAAGCTATTTGTAAAGCCTTGGGCGCGCCAGCGTAGTCTGCTGCTGTCATCGGGTGCCAAGCATTATCCTCGCCAAGTTTGTTGGTGTGCTTGTGGTGGTAATTGTGTCCGTGCCGCCATGCGTGAAACGGATAAATTAACGGCAGAAATGCAATATGTCCGACTAAATCGTTTACCCAGCGGCGGTTAGCAAATGACCGATGACCGCAGTCGTGACCGATCACAAAAAAACCGGTTAATCCGGTTCCTGTGAAAATCCACATTAGGGGTAGTAGAAACCAAGGAGAGACTGCTATGCCCCAGTAACCGACCGCAACTAAAAGAACGTTGACGATTACTTTTGTCCAAGCTTTGCGGGGGTTTTTGACGAATACTTCCCGCGGCAGGGTTTTGAGAATATCTTTCAGGCGCAGGTTGGAAGTGTCACTTGCGGATGTCAAATTTAGTGGTTTTTCGATCGATGCTGTCATAAACTGATTTCGATTCTCCGTATGCCATGACGATGGCTTAACAAATTAGCGCAATAAAAAAGCGCCGTAAAATGTCAGCTCGTTGCCAGCAAGCAGCAGACGAGTTGAGCTGTAGGCAAGCGCGTTTTAGCAAAAGCTAGCGATCGCTATCCGCAGTTAGGAATTTCTAGCACTTTCGGCAAAAAACACTGCGGGTAGCAAAACCTTTGTTTTTATAACACAGGGGCAGGACAATTAGCATTAGCGACTGTTGTCTGCTAATTGCTGTTGCTGCCAGAAATGGGGTCGATCTCCCGCAAGCCAGCGATCGAGCGCTGTTTGAGGCTTTGCACTTCCAGCAGCAAGGATTCGATTTCCGCTTGCAAGTGCAGGAACTTAACTTGCTGATCGGCTTGGTAGGGGCACTTCACTGAATTTACTTTGCGGGCAAAACTGGTCGATAGCGTAGAAGAACTAGCCATTTCGGGATTGCTCGCGGTAACTTGAGGCCGGGAAAGAGTCGATGAATTATTTGACATCAGTAATTGAGTAGACATATCTACACATTCACACCATTAAGTTACTTTAACCTGAACCGATCGTATTAAACATCAAATTAACCGATCGAGCTAAAATTAGTGTAAATTCTTCGGCCATTGCCTAAAACCATTGACACCGTGACCCTGATTCTACCTGCTACTGACTCTGCTGCTAACTCTGCTGCCCGCGCCGCTGAGCCGAAACGCTACGGCTGGCCCGGCTTGATCGAAGCTTATCGCCCCTACCTGCCGGTGACGGAAACCACGCCGGTAGTGACGCTCCAAGAAGGCAATACTCCCCTGATTCCAGCACCTGCGATCGCCTCTCTCATCGGTAGAGACGTGCGCGTCCTAGTGAAATACGACGGCCTCAACCCCACTGGTAGTTTCAAAGACCGGGGGATGACAATGGCGATTTCCAAGGCAAAGGAAGCTGGTGCCGAAGCAGTAATTTGCGCCAGTACCGGCAATACTTCGGCCTCCGCCGCCGCCTACGCCAGACGCGGGGGGATGCGAGCTTTCGTGTTGATTCCCGAAGGTTACGTGGCTTTGGGCAAGTTGGCGCAAGCTTTGCTTTACGGTGCGGAAGTCATTTCGATTGGGGGAAATTTCGATCGGGCTTTAGAAATTGTCCGCGAAATGGCTGTTAACTACCCCGTGACCTTGGTAAATTCGGTGAATCCTTACCGATTGGAAGGCCAGAAAACCGGAGCTTTTGAAGTGGTGGACGCCTTGGGCGACGCCCCCGACTGGCTCTGCATTCCCGTCGGAAATGCGGGAAACATCACAGCATACTGGATGGGTTTTTGTCAATACCACCAAGCCAAAAAATGTTCGCGCTTGCCGCAGATGATGGGATTTCAAGCTGCCGGGGCTGCACCGTTGGTGACGGGAGAACCGGTGGCGCACCCAGAAACCCTGGCGACGGCGATTCGGATCGGGAACCCCGCTAGCTGGAAACAGGCGATCGCAGCTTCCGAAGCCAGCCGCGGCAGTTTTGCCGCAGTCACCGACGCCGAAATTCTCGACGCTTACCGTTTGTTAGCGTCACAGGAAGGGATTTTCTGCGAACCGGCGAGTGCAGCTTCTGTGGCCGGCTTGCTGAAGGTAAAAGACCAAGTTCCGACTGGGGCGACGGTGGTTTGCGTGTTGACTGGTAACGGTTTGAAAGACCCGGATACCGCAATTAATCACAGCAACAATCAATTTAAAAGTGGCATTGCTCCGACTTTGGATGCAGTAGCTGGGGCGATGGGATTTTAGCAGAAGGAAGAGGGAACAGGGAAATATGAAAACTCTTTGTCATCTTCTCTCTCTTCTCTTCCTCTGCGTCCTCTGCGTCCTCTGCGGTTCGTTAAAAAAATTCTTAATTCATCACCAGGAGCAAACAGAATGGTTCAAACACCTGCCAAACTTCTAAGTGTTGATGAATTTATTGCCAACTTTGGCGACAGCGATAGTTACGAACTAATCGATGGTGAATTAACCGAAATGGAACCAACGGGGCCGCACGAACAAGTATCCGCCTTCCTCGGTCGAAAACTCAATGTAGAAATCGATCGTGTGGATCTACCCTACTTTATTCCCCCTCGCTGTCTGATCAAATTATTAGGAACAGCAACAGCGTTTCGCCCCGACGTACTTGTAGTAGATCGAACTCAACTAATTAATGAACCTTTGTGGCAACAAGAACCTGTAATTACATCGGGAAACTCAATTAAACTAATCGCTGAAGTCGTCAGCACCAATTGGCAGAACGAATACGCCCGCAAAGTTGAAGATCACGCACTGCTGGGAGTGCCTGAGTATTGGATTGTGGATTATCTGGGCATTGGCGGCAGAGAATATATTGGCAAACCCAAACAGCCGACAATTACGATTTGTATGCTGCGAGAAGATGAGTATCAAAAACAGTTGTTTCAAAAGAGCGATCGACTGATTTCTTCACTCTTCCCAGACTTGCAGTTAACCGCACAACAAATCTTCGGAGTAAGCAGTATTTTAAATTCCTGATTACCAAACGGCGGTAGTTCTAGTAACAGTAAGTTGCGTAGCGTACACCCTAAAGAATAACTTCAAAGAGCTTGTATGCTGCGGAGCGTCAATAAAACTTTAGCGATTATACAATGACTAGCCCTACTGCAACCCTATTAATTGCCTGTCCCGATCGCAAAGGACTCGTCGCCTTACTTGCCAATTTTATCGCGTCCCACAACGGCAATATCATCCACGCCGATCACCATACAGATTTTACCGCCGGATTATTTCTGAGCCGGCTAGAATGGCAATTAGATGATTTTGACTTAACCACCGAACAAATAACACCTGCTTTTAGTGAAATTGCCAAGGATTTACAAGCCAATTGGCAACTGCATTTCTCCCAAAAAATTCGACGGCTTGCGATCTGGGTCAGCCGTCAAGATCATTGTTTATTAGACTTAATTTGGCGACAGCGAGCGCAAGAAATCAGAGGTGAAATTCCCCTGATTATCAGCAACCATGAAAATTTAAAGCCCATTGCCGCACAATACGGTATCGACTTTGAGTATATTCCCATTACTAAAGACAATAAAGCTATTCCAGAAGCACAACAGTTAGAACTTCTTAAAAAATATAATATTGATTTAGTAGTTCTGGCTAAATATATGCAAATCTTGAGTCAAGATTTTATCAGAAAATTTCCCCATGTGATTAATATTCACCATTCATTTTTACCCGCGTTTGTGGGTGCAAATCCCTACGAAAGGGCTTATGAAAGAGGGGTAAAAATTATCGGTGCAACAGCCCACTATGTTACACCTGAGTTAGATGCGGGCCCGATTATCGAACAAGATGTTGTGCGCGTGAGTCACCGCGATGAAGTGTCGGATTTGGTTCGCAAAGGTAAAGATTTAGAAAGAGTTGTGTTAGCAAGGGCCGTGCGATATCATTTACAAAATCGTGTTTTAGTTTATGGCAATCGGACTGTGGTTTTTGCTTGAAAGTTATGCCTCATATCAATCCTGGTTTGTTACTTTTTTGATCACTCGGCGGGTGATATCAATTCCGGTTGCACGATCGTAGTGTAGCGACTCCCAAAGTTTTCTCAACTTGATATTTTTCATGAATTGTGACGCGCTTAAGATTGTCCATTGTCGTCAATTTGCGATCGCCCTTGCGTCAGTTTTCGCACAGAGTTACTAATACGACGAGGTTTCGGAAGTTTACCTTTGTCTGCGGGCCATCCTTCACGCTGCTGGGAGCGATCGCCATCTGTCTCTTCGGTTCGATCGTGCAACAAGATGTTCCGCGTGGGATAAGGCAAATCGAGGCCGTTTTCCACATATAGCTTTTTTTTAATAGCACAAATTACCTTGTCGCGCGATCGCAGATCGTCAATTCGGCGCGGCGGAGCAATCCACCACCGAACGCGGATATTGACCGTACTTTCTCCTAGATCCATCGCCAGTACATCGGGTGCAGGATCTTTCAAAACCTCCTTCAGGCTGTACAGTGCTTCCAGGATTAACTGCTTGGCCTGGTCAATATCGTCGCCGTAACCAATACTAATATCGTATTCCATGCGGCGTTTATCGAAAGCAGTATTCACTGTCACCGAATTCGTAAACAATTCGGCATTTGGAATGACAATCCGCCGACCATCATAGGTTTGGATTGTTGTAGCGCGGGTCTCAATATTTTCTACCGTTCCCTCAAAGTTTTTAAACACAATTTGGTCATCGATTCGGAACGGTTCCGTCAACAGAATTAGGATACCGGCTAAGAAGTTTTGCAAGATATCGCGAAATGCAAAACCAATCGCCACCCCGCTAATTCCCAGCAGTTGCACCAAATCGCCAGCTTTTAATGTAGGAATTACAATCGAAAGAGAAATAAATAGACCAACTAAAACGATCACACTCTGGGCTAACCGCCCTAACACCAGCCCCAAATTTCGAGCTTGGTAGTGGTGGCGGGTAAGTCGCCTGACCACTCTCTTAATTTGCCTTCCAACAAAGTAAAAAATTGCAAAGACAATTAAGGCCAGCACAATATTAGGCAGCATGATCATAAAGCTGTCGATCATGCTCTGAATCTTTTTCCAGACTATGGATATCTCTGCCTTCATCAAGTTTCCTCGCGCATCAGTCGTTGTCGATAGTAGTAGAATCTAGCTCGATTAAGTTCTATCTAAAGACTGTAGGTTGGTACGACGAGAGGAAGATTTTTTGGCAGTCCTCAAAATTTTGAATGCAGATTATAGGTTGGGATATAGTACAGTTACATCGATTAGTATATTATCCGTAGATGCGGAATAATATCAACTCAGCCCTTCATCGTCCTGTATTCATCTCTCTTCCCTTTCTCTGTATCCTCTGCGTCCTCTGTGGTTTAATCATTCCGATACAACCGGAATTGAATATCATCAAGAAGCTGAGAAATTAATGCCGCTTAATTGCAGGAAAAGCAAAAACAACACATCGGTAACTAAATCCCACCTGCTAAGGGGAGTCGCCATGCCGACAATTCCTTAATTTGTAACTCCTAATTCCCAAAGGGCGGTAAATCGAGTAACTGATTTTTAGAAGGTGGAAGTTGGGCGGGATTTTTGCCTGTTTGGGCGGAAGTTTGGCGGATTTCTATCGCAGTTTCGCCAGGATTTGCAGTGCGAGTAGGTACTATTTCTAAAGAATATACTGTCTCCGTTTTTGCAGGGGCAGGATTTTGGGCTTTCGTGAGCAAGTCAACGGCATCTCCGAGGGCGCTAGTTAAATTTTTGCTAGTTTCAGCATGACGGGCTTCTTCTTGTTTGAGGGCTTGAGTAAGTTGTTTAACTTGTTCGATCGCCCGATCGCGCTCTTCGAGAACTTCTGCTAACTTAGCTTTAAGTTCGCCGACTGTTTGCAGTTGTTCCACTTCCTGCTGGCGAGCAACTCCAGCATCATCGCCTTCGGGCATAATGGGGGAAAAATTTTGTAATTGCTCTATTTGTGCTTCCAGAGAAGCGATGGTTTGCTGAGTTAATTTGGCATCATTCCGCCGCTGTTCGGCTTCGGTATTGTAGAGTTGACGCCACTGAGCGGCACTTTCACCGGCCTCATCGCGATCGCGCGAAACTTCTGTTAACTGCTGTTGCAGCCGCTTGATTTCATCTAACCACTGTCTGACATCTTGAGCCATAATATTGATTTTAGATTTTAGATTTTAGATTTTAGATTGGGGAATTGGGAATTGGCAATTGCGAGTTGATAATGGCTTAATTAATTAACGACTTTTGTACCTCATCTTTCGCCCCATTGCCTGTGCGCTATGAACATTTTTTACTGGTTGCGCTACCTGATTTTAGCTTTGTTTAAGGCATTTTTGAGGCTGCTTGGAGCTCTCAAACGGAAATTTGGGGGTTTTTGGCTGTTTTGTCGGTGTTTGACTTGGGGCACGCTCAAGGAAGTCGGCGCGAAGGCGGGAGAGCAGCGCTTGCCGGGGCTGTCTGCGGAAATGGCCTACAATTCTATGCTGGCGCTGTTTCCGGGGCTGTTGGCTATCTTATCTGCGATTGCCCTCTTTGAACCTTTGCAGTCAACACTTTATCAAATCGCCCGTCTTTTGGGCGAAATTATACCCGATGACGTGCGGAAGTTGATTGGTGGCTTAATCAAAGAAATTCTGTTAACTCGCAATAAAGGGCTATTTTCGGTGAGCTTTCTTGCCTCGATTTGGGCATTTTCGGGAGTAATGAGCGCGGCGATGGCTGCACTCGATCGCATCCATGAAATCCCTAGCGATCGAACTCGACCATTTTGGAAAGCAAAACTTATTTCTTTGGCGCTGAGTATCGGCACAATTGTGCTGTTAATTCTAGCATCGGGAGTAGTCTTTGTCAGCGACTTAATTGTACAAGCTATTGCCCGCCAGAGTTGCCTGCTGGAGTCCGTCGCCAATTGCGATTTAAAAGATGTTCAAAATTGCTTGCTCCTCGCGAGCACTTGCCCTTTGGAGTCGCAACTGTTAGGTGTTTGGCGGCTGTGGCGGTGGCCGATTTCTTTGGGAATTATATCACTGGCTTTTGCTTTTGTTTACCGCTACGGGCCTAGCCGCCGCCTACCAGATATTCCTATTTTTTCTGGAGCTGTTTTTGCTGCTATTTTATGGGCGCTATTTTCAGCTTTATTTCGGTTTTATGTTTTGCATTTGGGCAATTACAGTTGGACTTACGGCACGATCGGAACTTTTATTGTGTTGCTGCTGTGGCTCGATCTTTCTTCTTTGGTGATGCTGATCGGCGCTCAGTTGAATGTGACAGTGGGAAAGGCAATGAAACTAAAATAACGGGCATTGGGCATTGGGCATTGGGCATTGGGCATTTTGTTATTTGTTATTTGTTATTTGTTATGACAACAGTGAACAGTGAACAGTCAAAAAACTATTATTAATTACCGGATGCCGGCTTACCGACGGAGTAAAGTGCTGAGGATACCCGCAACAAAAGACAACAAAATCAGTATCCAGATAACACCACCGGGAATGAATGTCAATATTCCAACACCTCTGAGAATCCAAACTAGGAGGGTGAGGCCCAGGATAGTCAAAAAGATGCGGGTAGATAGTCGCATTTGAAATCTAGGAGAATTAGTCATGTTGAATCTTAAAATTTTGTCTGGATCAATGATAGCTGCTTTGCTGGCGATCGGCAGTTACCTCACCTTAATTTCGGTTCCGGGTTCCGCTGTTGCGCCAGGGGGTGCAAATAAGTTGGGGGAAACGGCAAAAACTGCTCAAAAAACACCTTCTGCAAGTTTAACAATTTCCGATCGCACAATTGGAGCGGCGAAGGTGGGGATGACTTTAGGACAATTGAAAAAGGCTCTCGGTTCCACAGCACAGTTTAAAGTAGAGTCTCCTTTTATGGTAGACTTTGATGCTGTGGCAGTTAGTCGATCGGGAAAAGTGCAATATCGGATTATCTACGCTGCGGGTACAAAGCTAAAAGATACGGATGTTATTGAACTTTTGATGACTGACAATCCTAATTATAAAACAGTTCAGGGCGTCGGGCCGGGAATGACTCTGAAACAAGCTGAGGCAATTTACGGCAAAGCTACTTTATCTTATAACGTGGATAATGAAATGAGAGAAGGGGTTGTATTTGCCAAGCAACCCACTAGAAAAATTATGTTTGTTCCCAAGGCTGAAGGGAAACAATTTGCGGGAGTTTATGGCGCTGGTCAAGGGGGATTTTATCAGACTAATAAGTATCAGCCAAATGCTGTGATTCGCTCTGTGATGGTGCGGCAGTAAGTTAGTAGAGACATCCCAATAGATAACTCGGCGATTGAAATCGCTTCTACAGAAGCTATCGTCCCAGCAGAGGGGGACTCAAGAAAGGAAAGACGATCGCACTTATCAACAAAAGTGCGTGAAGCGAAGCTATCCCGTAGGGAATCGCCAATGTTTAGTTAACTGAAACCGCCGCGAAAATTACCATTTATAACGCGGTGGTGACGGAATTGGAAGGGTGGCAGGTCGCGGATAAACGGTGACTGTCCCCACTGCGATCGAACACAACCTCAAACTTAACGTGAGGTATAGTTTGTCGCAAAAACTGAAAATGCCCGTCTGCATCTGAACGACTGCGGAAGCGCGCAACAATTATCCATTGCTCAGAGGGTAACAGACGGGCGATCGCCCAACAACATAAGCGGTCTTTGTATGTCAACATAGAACTCGTCTCCATTGATATTTTTGGAGCCAGAGCCAGCCCGGAACCTTGGACAGTGAGGGGCTGGCTTCTGACGTTTTAAGGCCTGAGCCTTATATACACTAATAGCATAATTTGATGCCATTGACATCAAATGACACAAAAAGAGATCAAAGGGTGTTGGAGTGTAAGATTGAAGACAATTGAAGTAAAACCATGCCAGCCCATGCCTTCACGAATGCGAGTCACAGTTACCCTGCCAGAAGACGTTCATCAAGCCTTGTCCGAATGGGCCGAAGAAGAAGATAGAACCCTTGCAAACCTACTATCCCATGTGGCAGCTAAAGCAGTCAGAGAGCGCCAAGAGCAGAAAAAGGAAGAATCAGAAAGCGATCGCCCTTAAGCAATGGCCACGGCGTACGATGGACTGTGTAGAAATGTTTTGCAGTACAACGAATGGCTTCACGGGGACGAGTTACCGCATACCTACCAGAAGAGATTCAAAAAGCTCTGGAAGAATGGGCAGAAGAAGACAGCAGATCCGTTAGCAGTTTGGCAACCTACCTGCTGACTAAATCTGTTCGAGAACGCCAAGAACAGAAAAAAGATAAATCAGAAACCGATCGCCCTTAAGAACGATCGCCCGCAATCCCATCCGCGTCCATCCGCGTCAATCCGCCTACATCTGCGGTCAAAAAAAGAACCATCGCCTCAAAAAAATAAGGTGGGCCGCAGCCCACCCTACTCAAATTATTTCGCAGTTACCAACTGTGCCGGCAGCCGCTTAAACGCCAACCTTTCATTCTCGATATCCACAAAAATGGTATCGCCGTCAGCAAAATCTCCCCGCAAAATACCCTTCGCCATTTGCGTTTCCAACTCCCGTTGAATTCCCCGCTTCAGAGGCCGCGCACCGTAAACCGGATCGTAACCAATTTCTGCTAAGAAGTCGATCGCAGATTCTGACAATTTCAGAGACATTTTGCGATCGGCTAACCGTTTTTCCAAGCGCTTGACTTGCAACTGCACGATTTGCCGCAGTTCGGCCTTACTCAAACCGTGGAAGATAATCATCTCATCAATCCGGTTCAAGAATTCTGGGCGGAAAGTTCCCCGCATCGCTTCCATCACCCGACTCCGCATTTGTTCGTTATCTCCCGCCACATCTAAAATGTATTGAGAGCCGACATTCGATGTCATAATAATCACAGAATTCTTAAAGTCTACTGTGTGACCTTGAGCATCGGTAACGCGGCCGTCATCCAGAATTTGCAGCATGATATTGAATACATCCGGGTGCGCTTTCTCGATTTCATCGAATAGAATCACCGAGTAAGGACGGCGGCGCACAGCCTCAGTTAATTGTCCACCTTCATCGTAGCCGACGTATCCCGGAGGCGCACCAATTAACCGCGAAACCGCGTGTTTCTCCATGTATTCCGACATATCAATTCGGACGATCGCTTCTTCCGTGTCGAACAGATAAGACGCTAATGCTTTAGCTAACTCAGTTTTACCAACACCCGTGGGGCCGAGGAAGATAAAACTCGCAACCGGACGATTGGGATCGGCTAAACCTGCGCGCGATCGCTGAATTGCATCTGCAACCGCAGTCACTGCTTCATCCTGTCCAATTACCCGCTTGTGCAGTTCATCTTCCAAGTGCAGAAGTTTCTGCATTTCCGATTCAACCAACTTGCTAATCGGAATTCCCGTCCACTTGGAAATAATCTCCGCAATGTCACCTTCCGTGACTTCTTCCCGCAGCAAAGTTTTACCTGTGGTTTGAGTTGCTGAAAGTTGAGATTCAGCTTCTTGCAGTTGTTTTTGTAATTCGGTTAACTTGCTATATTTCAACTCAGCAGCACGGTTCAGGTCATATTTTAATTCAGCCTGCTGAATTTCAATATTCACCTTATCAATCTGTTCTTTAATCTTTTGAATACTGCCGATGACACCTTTTTCCGATTGCCACTGGGCATTCAAAGCGCTTTGCTGTTCCTTGAGGTTCGCTAAGTCTTTTTCCAGTCTTTCCAAGCGTTCGATCGAAGCCGCATTGCTTTCTTTTTGCAGCGACAGTCTTTCCATTTCTAGCTGCAAAATCCGGCGATCGATTTCGTCTAGTTCTTCCGGCTTGGAGGTAATCTCCATTTTGAGTTTAGCTGCTGCTTCGTCCACTAAGTCAATGGCTTTGTCTGGAAGGAAGCGATCGCTAATATATCGAGTAGACAAAGTAGCCGCCGCCACTAGGGCGCTGTCAGAAATTTTCACGCCGTGGTGCACTTCGTAGCGTTCTTTCAAGCCCCGCAAAATCGAGACAGTATCTTCCACTGTCGGTTGGTCAACATAAACTTGTTGAAAACGGCGTTCTAGTGCCGCATCTTTTTCGAGGTACTTGCGGTATTCGTCGAGAGTTGTAGCGCCGATACAGCGCAATTCTCCCCTAGCTAACATGGGTTTAAGTAAGTTACCGGCATCCATCGAGCCTTGAGTTGCGCCAGCACCGACAACGGTGTGAATTTCATCGATAAATAAGATGACTTTGCCGTTGCTGTCGGTAACTTCTTTGAGCACCGCTTTCAAGCGTTCTTCAAATTCTCCCCGGAATTTTGCACCAGCAATTAATGCGCCCATATCTAGGCTAATTAATTGTCTGTCTTTGAGAGATTGCGGCACATCTCCGGTGATAATTCGCTGGGCGAGTCCTTCGGCGATCGCAGTTTTGCCGACTCCCGGTTCCCCAATCAATACCGGATTATTTTTGGTGCGACGGCTCAAAATTTGAATCGTGCGGCGGATTTCGTCATCCCGTCCGATTACCGGATCGAGTTTGCCTTGACGCGCGGCTTCTGTCAAATCTCGGCCGTATTTTTCCAGCGCTTCGTATTTGCCTTCTGGATTTTGATCGGTCACTTTGTTCTTCCCTCGGACTTGGGTAATGATATCTTTGAGCTTGGCTTCATCTAGTTTAAATTCTTGCAGCAGATTTTTGCCGAAACGATCGTCCTTAACGTAACCTAGTATCAAATGCTCGATCGAAATAAATTCATCGCCGTAGTCTTTGCGATAAGTTTCGGCGCGATCGAGCAAAGTGTCGAGAGAACGACCTAGATAAACGTTGCCGCCGCTTCCAGTAATTTTCGGCTGACGGCTGATAAACTCATCAGTGCGATCGCGCAATTTTGCTACAGAAACTCCCGCTTTGTTAAATAAGCTGCTAGCAAGTCCCGATTCTTGTTCCAGCAAAGCTTTCATCAAGTGTTCGCTTTCTAGCTGCTGCTGCTGACTTGCTTTGACGATTTCGGGGGTGCGGGCGAGGGCTTCCCAGGCTTTTTCTGTAAATTGGTTTGGATTATTCGGTTGCATAAATTTTAATTCCCTGAATAGAAAATGATGACTGCTGTAGAGGCAATTGCTCGATCGCCCGTACAATTGTCATTTTAGGGAGTTACGGAGGGCGATCGGATCGGTGTTCCCCTATCTGTAGATAGGTATTTCCGTCCTTTGTCGCAGTCTCTGGCAGCGAAAAGCAAACTGTCGCCCCTAAAAGTTGCACTCTTCGATAAAAGCAACTCTCACATTAAAAATGCTGTCTAGTGCCACTTGAAAAAACGGCATATTCTTAAACAGTCTCCTGCTGCGGAAAATGGAGAAACACTCATGTAAATAGGAGAGAGGACTTGAGAAGCGTCACAGTCCTATAGCTAAACCCAAAGCGTTATTGTTTTACTCATCAATAACAGCCGCTATAACTCTCACACATGGAAAATATAGCTATGAAAATTTTACCTTTAATTTCGTTAGGTATTATAGCAAGTGCCGCGATCGCAGTAGCCCCTGAAGCTTGGGCAAATACCTGGCGTGCCGCACACCGGATGTCCGGTTTTTCCGCCGACAGCAATTACTACTTGTATCTAGAAAGTTCTAGAGATACAGGAGCGGGAATTCCCAAAGCAGAATTGCAAATTGTTCGAGTTGCTGCAAATTCCTGCATCAAAAATGGGTGTATCGAAACTAAATATGGCGAGCCAGACTCCAATAAAAGCACTAAAATGGCAGAAGATGACTTGCTTAAAAAAAGTTGGAATAACAGGCAAAGTTTGAAGTTAACTCCTCCTCAAGCTGGAACTAAACTGAACATTATTTCTCGTACTCCCGGAGCCAATGGAAGCGAGACTGTCGCCGTCAAAGTCAATACCGCAAAGCCTTTACAAATTCGCCTGGAACAGCGGCAAAAAACTACTCCTCCTGGCAAAGAAAGCGCGGCAATGCGTCTTGTAATTAATCATAACGGTCGGCAGCGTGTCCTCGGATCGCTGAACAATTTTGAAGATTGGGTGTTCTCTTATTCAATCCGAGATGTTCGTTTGTCTCCGAACGGGCGCAATGTCGTTGTCCTGGTGGACAAGACAGAACGCACTTTTGAAGGAGTCTTGAAAACTACTGTTGTACAAGGCTTTGTTCTTTAGGCTTGCTATATTCCCAGGTTTTGACCTGGGAATTCTCAAAACTTACGCAGAACCCCTATATGTAAGGTGCACACGGTGCACCTACAGATAGAGTCTATGCGTTAGTCCCGATCGCGTTGTTAATTATTCTCTATTTTGATAATTAATATATCAATAGATTTTAAAATTTCCCTCTTTCTTCCTCGCTCTTTCTTGTTCCTTGAACATCTGCCTCCTGACTATTGACTAATGCTCAATAATTAATCTGTGTATCCGTGTCAAAATCCATATTTTGCCTGACTTCATGCCTGCATAACTACCCGTTCCGGGAGACTGACAATAAAAGTTGAACCTTTACCGTCTTCGCTTTCGACGCTAATTTCGCCACCGAGAATTTGACACAAACGCTGGCTAATTGTCAATCCCAAACCTGTGCCTCCGTACTTGCGGGTAGTCGAAGCATCAGCTTGGGTAAAAGGTTTAAATATCTGCTCTAATTGCTCGTTTGTCATGCCGATGCCGGTGTCGCTGACTCGAAACATTAGAACTTGAGAAGTGTAGTTTGAACCCGATTGAATATCATTATTTTTATTTTGTTTCGCAGGTCTAGATTTTTCAATTTTAATTCTTTCGACGCCGATAGTAATGACGCCTTTTTCGGTAAATTTGGCAGCATTGCTGAGCAAATTGAGGAGAATTTGCCGTACTTTCGGTTGGTCGGCGTACATTGTGCCAAGTTCGCCTTTTGTTTTCAGTGCTAAAGCATTGCCTTTTTTTTCTATTAGCGGTTGAGCCGTAGTCATCACTTCTTCAATCATGGTCGCCACGTCGAAGTTTTCCAAATAAAGCGTGACGTGACCTGCTTCTATTTTGGAAATATCGAGGATGTCGCTAATCATATCCAGCAGGTGTTTGCCTGCGGTTTGAATTTTTTCTAAGTCCGGGAGAAAGTCTTCTGAACCGGAATCTTGAGCATCTTCTTGCAGCATTTCGCTGTAGTTAATGATGGCGTTGAGGGGGGTGCGTAGTTCGTGGCTCATGTTGGCGAGAAATGCACTTTTCGAGCGGTTGGCAGCTTCGGCTGCTACTTTTGCTTCGTGCAATTCTTCTGTGTATTCTGCTACTCTTTGGATTAATTCGTTGAGGGAAATTGCTAGCATTCCCACTTCGTCGGAAGTAGTGACGGGTACTTGCAGGTCAAAGTTAGATTCTTCTGTGACTCGCTGAGCGATGAGGGTGGTGGCTTCTAAGGAGCGAGCGATCGCCCCGCTGGTGTATGCTGCTAGAATTGCTGCGATCGCACCTGATATCAAGAGAGAGCCAACGAGAATGAGAGTTCCGAGTTTTTCGGCATTTTCGTAGGTTCTCAATGCCTCGTCTGCTTTCTCGCGAAAGTTGACGGCCAGTTGGGCTGAATCCTCGGAAAACTGTTTGAGTTTCAAAGCAGTTTCGCCCGCCACAAAATTGTTCAAGTTCCGCCCGAAAGCCTGCTGCTGTTGCGGATTCAAAGCAGATAATTTCGCAGTAGCCAACAATTTTTGTACTTGTTGAAAGTATGATTCTACGGTTTTGCCGTTGACTTGAGCGAACTGTTGAAGCAGTTGGTAGTCTTTGGCAATATCGGCATTCTTCGTCGGCGGTAGGGTTTGCAGTTGTTCGAGGATGCCGCTCATCTGAGCAACGCGAGTCAGGAATTCCGATCGTTCGCGATCGAAAATTTGCGGTTTGGTCGTCAGACTCGCGAGCTCTTGCTGCTGAATTCTGACTTCCTGCACCGTGTGATTGAGGTTTGTTAAGATTTCCGCTTTGTCTCGGTCGATCGCTAGTTTTTCTCTAACTTGCTGTTTGTGATAGGATTCTACTCCCCGTCCCGCCACAGCACCCAAAACGGCAATACCAATGACCAAGGCGTATCCGCAGCCGATTTTCTGCCTGATACCCAAGCGGCCCAACAGACTTTTCAACCCTATTTGAGGACGGTTCTGCAGTTGATTTTTCAAAGCTAAGGTTAAAGACATGGGCAATGTACTCGTCACCTTTGAGAGGCACCATCTATATTCTAATTGATGCCTGCATGAGGGTAAATAAAGTTCTGGCTTCAAGCCAGGTTTCGGCAGTTGTGGGGTCTTTGCAGGGTTCCACAGATCGATCTGCTTGACAGTTTGGAGGAGTTATGCGTAACAAAATATAGCAGAAGGAAGAAGGCTCTTCGGCTGCCTTCGGCTACATTCCCTTTGGCGATGCGATCGGGCAAGTCGCGGTTTCTCAGCCCAGTCGAAGGGCAGGACAAGTCGCTCAGAGTAAAAAAAGCTAGAAGTAAGAACCAGTCAAAGGCATGGTTTCACTAATTAAGAACCTACTCACCGTCTGGCGTGGTTGCGAGATAAGTTGCGAGTTATAAGTTGCAAGTTATGAGTTAGATTTCTGATTAAAAACTCTACTCTACTCGCAACCCACAACTCTATCGCTGTTCCCCTACTGGCAAAGTCGAAATTGTGCTATCTCAGCAGGAATTCTTGAAGCATTAGGTACGCTAGCAGAGGCAGGAACGAAGATTCCCAGGCCGTAACTGCAACCCTCTGCCGTCGTGCATTCCCCAGGCTTAGCAGTGATTTGATATTCGCCTTGGGAAGGGGGAGTAAAAGAGATTGACGCCAATTCGCCTGTTTTTTGACTCACAGCGACTTCCTGACCGCTTGCATCCTTGAGAGATAAGTTTAAATCCTGGCAATTTCCGTCGCAAGTGCCAACAAAAACATACTCCACATTAGGATGCAGCGTTGCTCTAAAAGGAGATGAAACTTGCTTGCGAACTTGGCCCAGCAACGGCACAAATACTAATTTTTGACCGTTGCTTTTCCGCTGCTCAACTTCTGTTTTCAAGCGACAAATAACCGTTTTTTCGTTTTCGGTCAGTTCTTGAGCAATCGCATTTCCTACAATTGCAGTACCGAGGATCAGGGCAAGGCCGGAAATAACCAGATGTTTGAAATTCATTGATGTCCCTTAAAGTTAATTTTGGGTGATTGCAATAGACCGCTTTTGTCAGCAGTCTATTCGTTTATCTGGAGCCTATCACATTTGTTGACTTTTCCGAAAAAACAGGTCGGAGAAAAGTGCGATCGAACTCATGTCGGGTTTTAGATGAATCTGGCGTCAGCTATCGCCGAAACTCCACAGATTGCAGACCGTAGGAGCAGAACCCCGCCCTGATTGTATTGTACTAAATTAGGGCGATCGGCATCAGTATCTAGAAACCCGGTTTCTGGGCGGATGCCTCGCAGCTCAACCTACGATTTATAGTAAAGACCGGGTGTAACAAGACCTGAATCTGTCCAAGACTGTAAATCTCTGATACAGGTTCCCAGATTCCATGTCAACAACATAATACAAATTTAAAAAAGTCTTGCTACCATCCTTAATCTTATACCAATTATTAAAAGTCAAAGCGAACCGTAAGGAACGGCAATCCCGTGTCTTTAGTCAAAATCCCTCCGTTAAATCTGTTAAATCCCTTCTACAATCCATTGCCTAACTTCCTGCTTCCCCTCATTTATCACTGTTCCGAAATTTCCACGCAGGAACAAACTTGGAATCTCCCCAAACGCCGCGGCGATTTTTCTTAGCTTCGGCTTCCGCTTGTTCCAGAACACTGGCACTGGGACAGTTTTTCAAGTAAGGACGGTAAACCATTGCTAATCCTTCGCGGATCAAAACTTCTTGGGCAAATGTGCCGTTTGGCAAACGAACTTCGCTAACTTTGCGGCCGTAGCGGTCAGTATCGGTGACGGTCAAGACAACGCGCCCCCCCCCTTGTTTGACTAGCTGCTGCATTCTTTGGTGCGCTAAATTTCCCCACTTAAATTGATTTTTTAGTGCTGATGCTTTGCTATTTTTCTCAGCATTTGTGTGCGCGACTTCCGGTGCATCTACACAGGCAAAACGCACTTTGATATCTTTTCCGGCGCTATCGCTGGCGACAAGGGTGTCGCCGTCGCTGACTCGCTTGACAGCATAGTTGTTGGGCGCTAACTTTTGCGGACACCCGAATAGTAGCAATAGCAGAGCAACTGCACTTAAGGTTTTTATTGTTGGGAAAATGGCGATTTTAGTTTGGCTCATATTTCTTTGTTTTATTTAGTTTCCATCCAATTTTGCCCAGCGTGGATGTCAACTATCAGCGGTACCATACCTGGCGCCTTTTCCTTCGCACTTGTATTTTTCGGCAGAGCATTTTCCATCGTACTTATAATTTTAGGAGCATTTTGCATCGCATTTCTAATTTTCGGTTGTAATTCTTCCCATTCATCGGGAGGTACTTCAAATATTAATTCATCGTGAACTTGCAGCAACAGCCGCGCCTGATAGTTTTGCAAAATTTTGTGTACCTCAATCATGGCAAGTTTAATGATATCAGCACTAGAGCCTTGAATGGGAGCGTTGGCTGCAGCGCGCAAAGATTGGGCGTCATCTCTGCTGACAGATTTAAGTCTATCGGAGTGAATGTCTTGGGGATTGCGACCTTTTAAGTCCCGGAGGCTTTCGCTCTCGAATTTTAAATAGCGGCGACGGCCTAGAATTGTGGTAACATAGCCGAGGGCGATCGCCTCTTTTTTTACTTTCTCCAAATATTCAAAAACTTTACTGTAACGCTGGTTAAATCGTTCAATAAACTTTTTACCGTCTGCTGAAGTTTTGCCCATCGAACGACCAAACTTGATCGCCCCCATACCGTAAATTACCCCAAAATTAATCGTTTTTCCAAACCGTCTTTCGTCCGGCGTTACTTCCTCTTTTTCAAACAGCAGTTGAGCCGTTACGGTATGCACATCTCGGTTATTTTGGTAAGCTTCTATTAAAACAGGTTCTTGACTCAAGTGAGCCAAAATTCGCAGTTCAATTTGAGAATAGTCAGCCGACACCATCAGCCAACCTTCCTCCGGTAAAAAAGCTTTACGAATTTGCCGTGAAAACTCGGTGCGGATGGGAATATTTTGTAAATTTGGATTAGAAGAAGAAAGCCTTCCCGTACCCGTTGCAGTTTGGTTAAAATCTGTATGCACTCGCCCAGTATCCGCACGCACTAACTGAGGCAAAGCATCGACATAAGTTGATTTCAACTTGGATAATGTTCGGTGTTCTAATAAATCGTCTACAATCGGGTGGTCTCCTTGCAATTTATCCAAAACAGCCGCATCTGTAGAGTATCCCGTCTTAGTTTTGCGAGACTTTTTCTGAAACTCATCGGGTATTTTTTCTAACAATATTTCGCTGAGTTGTTTCGGGGAACCTAAATTAAATTTTCTTCCGGCTGCGGTATAAGTTTTTTCTTCTATTTCCGCTAAGCTTTTTTCTAGCTGCTGCGAAAGTGTATTTAGATAAGCAGAATCAATGCGAATTCCGCAATATTCCATTTCAGCTAAAACTGGTTCTAGGGGCTGTTCTACTTCCAGCAGCAACTTGTGCAAAGACTTATCGGGAAAGTTATCTTCATCAGCTTTATCTAATTCTGCTCTAAGTTTACCTACTAACTGAAATGTAGTGTGAACATCCATGCCGCAGTAGTCGGCTACCGCCGGAATACTGATGTCAGCAATTGTTTTGTTTTTGGGTACTAATTCATTGTAACTTTTGGCGACAATGCCTAAGTATTTCCTTGACAATTCGCTGAGGCTGTGGCTAGTTTCTGGGTCGAGTACGTAACTGGCTAGCATGGTGTCGAAGACGACTCCTGCTAGTTTGATTCCCTGACAGCGTAGGATCGATCGATCGAATTTAGCATTTTGCAGCGCCTTCGGATAATTCTCGCTTTCCAAAATCGGACGCAAAGCATTTAAAACTGTGGCTTTGTCCAAGTTTTTGCCCGTTTTGTGTCCCGTGGGAATGTAAGCGACATCCTCTTCACCGGTTCCCCAACAGCAGCCAATTCCGACTAATTCGGCGTCTCGCGGTTCGATGGCGGTGGTTTCGGTATCCCACGCCACGGGTGAGGTTTTGTCGGTGAAAGTTTCCAGCAGTTGGACTAATTCGTTTAACTGTTCGGTTGTTTGAATTATTCGGGGTTTAATTGGCAGTTTGTTTTCCTGCTGGGCGGCTAGGGTTTCTGCCAAACTGTAAAAAGTGTCACTTTCATCTTCTGAAATTTCAGAAGTTTGAGGTGACTTATCTATTGTGGGGTGGGCATCTTGCCCGCCCTTTGCAACAGGCAAGATGCCTGTTCCACTGTCGGCAACAGGCAAGATGCCTGTTCCACTCGCCAGTGAATTGATTGTGGGGTGGGCATCTTGCCCGCCCTTTGCCAATGGTTCTTCTACACCGCCGAACCGTTTTTGAATTTGTTTAACTTTGCTTAAAAATGTTTTAAATTCCAACTTTTCCAGCATTGGAATCAAGGCTGATTCGTCAAAACCTATAAGCTGGCAATCTTCTAAGTTGATTTCTAATGGCACGTCTTGGACAATTGTTGCCATGCGTTGAGAATGATAAGCAGCTTCTTTTCCTTCTTCTAGCTTTTTCTTAGTGGCGCCTTTAATTTCATCTATTGCTGCATAAATGCCGTCGAGGGAATTGTAAGCTTCCAGCAATTGCAGGGCGGTTTTGTCGCCGATGCCTTTAACTCCGGGGATGTTGTCGGATTTGTCGCCGCACAAAGCTTTGTAATCTATTACTTGTTCTGGCAAAATACCGAGTTTGGCTTTGACTTCTTCCGGGCCGTATTCTTGGGATTTGCCTTTGCCCGATCGCCTGAGTTCATCTGTACTCAAATATAATACGCTGATTTGTTTTTCGGTTTCTACTAATTGAAACAAATCTCGATCGCCCGTGAGGATTTTGACCTGATAACCGGCCGCGCTGGCTTTGTTTGCCAAAGTTCCCAAAACATCGTCGGCCTCGTAGCCGGGAGCAGTTATTGCAGGTAAATTCAAATAGCTGAGGAGTTCTTGCAGGTTTTTGATATCGGGAATAAAATCTTCGGGAGTTTCCGCACGACCGGCTTTGTAAGTTTCGTCTGCTTCGTGGCGAAATGTGGGCGTGGCGAGGTCAAAGGCGATCGCCATGTACTGGGGGTCGTGGGCCGCCATTACTTCCAGCAGCGACTTGAGAAAGCCAAAACAGACGCTGGTGGGAATGCCCGTCGTAGTTCGCAAGCCTCCGTCTCGACTTTTGGCAAAGGCGAAGTAGGAGCGAAAGGCCAGGGAGTGACCGTCAACTAAGATGAAGATGGGAGCTTGATTTTCCGACACAGACACAAATACCGATCGCACGAAAGGATTTTCTCATTGTACTCAGTTGTCCGCCTGCATTGATCGACCGGAAGGATGGCCCGCAGACTTGAGGACGCTTGACACTCGATCGGATCTCGGCTTACTGTGCAGCTTGGCTGAGAATAGTAGAAGATGGTGAACTACCCACACTAAATCGAAACGATTATAGTGTGGGCTTCTAACATCACAGAGGAATGCCTCAGAACAGACTTGCGTCCAATCTTTGGTCTTACTTCCCCTCCGTTAGCAAAAACGGCTGTTCCATCCGTCTGTAGTATCCTGATGCCCTCCGCTCTAATGTTTGTTGCGGCGTTACCATCACGGTCATGACGAGTACCGCAATTAGGACAAGTCCACTCCCTAACATCAAGCGGTAACTTATCAATCTGGTAATAGCAATTAGAGCAGAGCTTGGAGCTGGGGAACCAGCGGTCAGTCTCAACCAACTTGCCACCTTTTTTCTCTAGCTTGTAAGCTAGGAAATTGATAAAGATTCCCCATCCCACATCAGATATGGCTTTAGCTAAATTGTGATTGCGTACCATGCCTTTGACATTAAGATTCTCTACTACGACAACTTGGTTTTCATTGACGAGCTTTCTCGAAAGCTTATGTAGAAAATCCTGACGGGATTTAGTTACCCGTTCGTACACTTTAGATACAGTCTTTTTGGCTTTGTTCCTTGAATTACTTCCTTTCTGTTTTTTAGCTAGTTTTTGTTGCTTGCATTTGAGATTTTTCTCGTGTTTGGCTAGATGCTTAGGGTTGTCATACTTGGAGACTTTGCAGCCATTACTCGTAATAGCAAAATGAGTCAATCCCAAGTCAATCCCAATTACTTTGCCGACCGTTAAAACAGTCGGATTGTCGCCTTCACTCTGGGTCAATATTGATGCAAAGTATTTCCCAGAAGGATCTAAGCTAACCGTTACGGTTTTGATTGTTCCTTCTATGTTCCTGTGCAGCTTGGCTTTAACTTTGCCGACTTTGCCCGGAAACTGAACAAACCCATCAAGTACCTTGATATTTTGAGGATACTGAATTGATTGCTTACCATGCTTTGACTTGTAGCGCGGGAACCTAGCACGACCTGCAAAAAAGTTTTTATAGGCAGTTGTGAGGTTGAGCGTTGTTGCTTGCAAAACTTGGCTATAGCATTCAGACAACCAAAGTGTTTCTTCGGCTTTCTTGAGTTTTGGCAAAAAGGCATTGAGTGCTGACTGACCAAGGCTTTTACCCGTTTCTTTGTAAGTCTCAATTGACTTATTTAGAGCATAGTTCCACCACCATCTGGCACAGCCAAAGTGCTGAGACAGTATGGCTTGTTGCTCTAATGTTGGATAAAGTCGAACCTTGATAGCAGTATGCAGCATCTCATTACCTCCTTACTGTATTATACACATTCCAGTAAAACAGCGACATCGATAAAGAGTTGGAGATTTCCGTACTTACAATCTCCCTGCCTTTCATCCCACCGCTAAACTGGGTACAGTTATAGCGGGGGACAACAGGAGCGAGGAGTTAAGTGGGATTCCCGCTCGGGATAGCTGCGCTTCACGCAAATTTACCAACACCTGCAGATCGAAGCCTATGGCTGACATTAATCGATGCTACGAAATCCTCGAAATTGAGCCTGGAACTTCCTTAGAAGAAATTAAGCGCGCTTATAGGGACTTAGCGTTTGTGTGGCATCCCGATCGGTTTGCCAACAATGATCGCCTGCAACAAAAAGCTCACCAAAGATTAACAGAAATTAATGAAGCTTACCAGCAGTTACTGTCGTTTCTGAGTCAGCCTGAATCGAGGTCGATCGAACAGCAGTTTCCGCAGCCACCGCCCCCTGCGCCGGAAAAGCCGCTGAGAAGGCGTTCTGGAAAATCAGTCGCTAGGCCAGGTTCCCAGCGCCGTCAAACCCGCCCAAAAGCCACCTCCAAAAAATTTCAAACTCAAAAGAACTCTTCAAGCAAGAAACGATTTACAACTCAAAATCGCCAAGCGCGGCGGGGAAGAAAGCAACTAGGGCACAGGGTTGCGAGGGAAGCGCGGCCATCTCAAAACTATCCAAAGATTATCTCGAAAAGGAAAAAAGAATTTTCAACTCAATACTCAAAACCGCGAAGCGCGCCGAGGGAAGTGCGGCCATCTCAACACTATTCAAGCTTCCCTTGGTGGCCGCTGGCAATCGCCGTGGCGAGTTACGCTTTGACCGGTTGGATTTTGACGAAATCAAGCGCCCCGCTGTGGATGTGGGCTTTAATCTGCGGTGTAGATTGGCTGTGGGCCGCGATTTTGCTGGCGGAGGGTTCAGCAACGCCTAGAGTGTGGCTGGCGGCCTTAGTTTTGGCTGGGGCGGTAGGGGGGTCGATCGCCGGTTTTCAGGCGGGAGGAAGGGTAACAGGGGCTGCTTGGGGCGCTGTTGGGGCTGGTTTGGGGGCGATCGCCAGTTCTGAGGCCGAGTCGCGGGCTGTAGCTACTGTTTTGGCTGTAGGGGGAGTGGTGACAGTGGTGGGATTGATGGCTGGAACTGGTTCTGGGAATTGGGTTAAGGCGTTGGTGACGGCGGCGTGTTGGGCGATTGTCGGCTTGACGTGCGGGCTGGCGGCGGAAGTAGGTGTGCATTCTGGCGGCCCCGTCGGGCTCCGAGGTGCGATCGGGCTGGGGATTGGGGCGTGGGCGGGGGTTTTGGCTGGGGCGGGTTCGGGGGCGATCGTCGAAGCCTTGGCTATCGCCGGGTCTAAGACTGTTTATGGGGCTTGGGCTGCAATCGGCATTATTGCTGGAGTTGTGGCGCGGATGGTAGCTGCAGAAAGGTTGATCCACACTAGCAGCGGGCTTTACACGGTTATCCTGTTGGTGGCTACTTCGGGTTTCGGGCTGTGGCTGGGAAGTTGGTTGGGCGATCGTATCTTTTGAATTAGTCAGTTGTCAGTTGTCAACAGTCAACAGTCAACAGTTAACAGTCATGAGCATTGCAACCGGAATTGATCTAAATTCCAGCACTTATCGCTTTTCAGCAGTGCTTCAAACTCAGACCTTGGCAAAGCCTGACTGAAAAGATAGCCTTGAAGTTCATCACATTCGTGCTCGCACAAAAAATCAAGTTCCTGCTTATTTTCTACCCCCTCAGCCACCACCGTCATGTTCATGCAGTGTGCCATTTGAATAATCGCTATTGTGATCGCTGCATTTTGGCGATCGTCTGCAATGTTGCGAATAAAACTCTTGTCTATTTTTATCGCATCAAACGGAAAGCGTTTCGGATAACTCAAAGAAGAATACCCAGTCCCAAAATCATCAATTGCTATCCTAATCCCCTGATCTTTCCACATCGTAAAAGCTTTAGCTGCTGCAATTTCGTCTTGCAAAACCAGACTTTCCGTCAGTTCTAATTCCAAACACTGGGGATTAAGACCAGTTTCTGTTAATATCTCCCTGACTCTTTCCGTGAAATTTTTGCGCTCGAATTGACGGGCTGACACGTTAACTGCCACTCGCAGGGGCGGCAAACCTGCTCTTTGCCATGTTTTAGTTTGCCTGCAAGCAGTCTCTAATACCCATTCACCCAACGGCGCAATCAAGCCAATTTCTTCAGCCATTGGAATAAATTCCCCCGGAGAAACTCGCCCCCGTTCTGGATGATTCCAGCGCACCAAAGCTTCAGCACCAATAATTTTACCTGTTTTGATTTCTATTTGCGGCTGATAGTATACTTCAAATTCTGAGCTTTTTAAAGCATGGCGCAGTGAAGTTTCTTGAAGAAGTGTATTAATAAAAAAGTTAGCATTCTTTGCCGTATAAAAATGATAAGTATTGCCGCCTTTTTGCTGAGATTGATACATTGCTATATAAGCATTTTTTAGCATTTCATCTCCGTCAGTGCCGTCTCCGGGATACAAGCAGATCCCCATACTAGCAGTGACAGAGACTTCGCAATCTTTGACAATCATACCTTGGGATACAATATCTAAAATGCTTTGAGCAATCTTAGCCACATCCTGTTTTTCTGCAACTGGTTTGAGAATCAGCGCGAATTCTGCGGCTTCCAAACGAGCAACAATATTAATGCTGTCCATGCAGTTAGTTAGCCGCTGGGCGATGCTGCAAAGCACTGAGTCGCCGATATCGTGTCCCCAGGTACTGTTAATGCGGTTGATTTTATCTAAGCTAAGCGTGACAACGGGAATGACTCCTGACAATTCTTTTTGACCATCTAATACTCGACTTAAATTTTCTCGCAAAAATGAACGATTCGGCAAATTGGTCAAGCTGTCATACTGATGTCGGTAGAGTGCCAGTTGAATAGTTGTGTGCAAGTTTTTTTCTTCAAAGGGCTTGACAATATAGCCGAACGGTTTTGTAATATGTACTCGTCGCAAAGTAGTTTCATCGGCATAAGCTGTTAGATAAACTACCGGAATTTGAAAGCGCAAGCGAATTTCTTCGGCTGCTGTAATGCCGTCGATTTCTCCTTGCAGGTTAACATCCATTAAAACTAAATCGGGGCGCAAGTTGGCTGCCGATTCAATCGCTTCTTCTCCCGAATAGACCATGCCAGTTATTCTATATCCTAGAGAGATCAAACTGTCGGAAATGTCTTCCGCAATGATGCTCTCGTCTTCAACGATCAGAATTTTTTTGTTGGACACTAATTTTTCTCCTCAGAGTGCAACTTGGGTTGAGAAAAGGTTATTCTAAAAGTCGTGCCAGGAGTTTCTAACAGTTCTATTTTCCCCCGGATTTGCTTGACTAAAGACCCGACCAGTCGCAAGCCCAAAGTTCGGGCTTTGCGATAATCTAAGTCTTGAGGGAAACCAATTCCGCTGTCGCTCACAGTTAGCACGCAAACTCTGTTATTATCTAAAGTGAAATCAATGTTAATTTTACCTTTAACTTGTTCTTTAAAGGCATATTTTAGGGCATTTGTCACAAGCTCGTTGATAATTAACCCGCAAGGAACTGCCGTATCAATATTAAGAGAAGACGGCGCAATATTTGTTTGCAACTTAACGCCTTCTGCATGAATTTCATAAGCTTGGAATAAATTGTGGGCGAGATTTTGGATGTATTCAGCAAAGTCAATGTTTGACAAGTCTTTGGATTGATACAGTTGTTCGTGAACCAGGGCCATTGATCTGACTCGGTTTTGACTTTCTTTTAACATTTCACTAACGTGGCTGTCTTGGATGTAGCGTGACTGAAGTTTGAGCAAACTGGAAATAACTTGGAGGTTGTTTTTGACACGGTGGTGAATTTCTTTGAGGAGAACTTCTTTTTCTGCGAGGGATGCTTTGATGCCATCTTCGTCGCGCTTGCGATCTGTAATATCCCGCACTACTCCTTGAATTACTTTTCGTCCGTTAATTTCCATTGCATTTAACAGCACTTCAGCGGGAAATTCTGAACCGTCGAGTCGTTTGTGTACCCAGTCAAAGCGACAGCTACCTGTTTGCATTGCTGTCGATATTCTCTGTATTGCTAGACTGGATGAGTCTTGTCCACTAGGCTGAAATTGTGGGGAAAAGTCGCTCAGTTTTTTGCCGTAAAATTGTTTTGTGTTGCTACAGCCAAATATTTTTAAGGTAGCGAGGTTGCAGTCAAAAAACTCCTTTTCGTCAAGCAACATTACTGCGTCGCTGGTGGCTTCATAAAGGCTGCGAAATTTGTGTTCTGATTCTTGCAACGAGCAGATCAATTGGTTTTTGAGAGCTTCCGCACGCTTGCGGTCGGTAATGTCTATTCCTACGGAAACTGCTGCGGTTCCCTGATGATATTTCTGAGCTACTATCAAATAGTTGCGGACAAAACCGTTAATTTCAATGTCTATTTCTTGCCAGGTTTGCTGAGATGAACTGTCAAAAAATTTTCTGATCAGTTCTCCAAAAGTCGAGCCTTTGTCGAGAAAGTTGATTTCTTGACCGACAAAGCTTTCAGGAGACAGGTTGAATGAGGTTGCTAAGTGCTGGTTGACTCCTATATACCGCAAATCTGAACTAATCCAAGAAATCAGTCCCGGTACGGCATCCAAAACGGCGCGAAGTTGGTCTGTAGCTTCTTGGAGTGCTTCTTCCGATCGCTTGTGATCGCTAATATCTGTTGCCGTTCCGCACAAGCCTAAAATAGCGCCGTTTTCAGCTTGGTTGACGATGCTGTTGACGCGCAGGTGGACGGGAGTACCGTCTTTACGAATGTGTACTGTTTCGTAAGGAGAATTAGCTGTTTGTGGCTGAAGTTTGGTTCTCGCTAAAAGTTGGGCAAATATTTCTCTTGGTCTACTTTCTTGATCGGGAACTAAAAAATCGGTGAAGCGGCGTCCGATCATTTCTGGCGGTTCGTAACCGTAGATGCGTTTGGCGGCGGAATTGACAAAAGTCAAGAGTCCTTCAATATCGATCGACCAAATCAATTCTTGGGAGGTTTCTACGAGGTTGCGGTACTTTTTTTCGCTTTCGGCAAGTGCTGCATTGAAGAATGCAGTCTGCTGCTGAAGTCTCTGTTCTAATTCTTGATTTGCCGTTTCCAGAGTTGCGATCAACTGCTCGCGCTCGGTAATTTCAGTAGAAACACCCACTGCCCCGACAACTTCGCCGTTTCCATCTCGCAGCGCTGCCGATCGAATTTCGTGAATAAAATGCCCCTCTCGGGCATTCCAATTGCGATCGTTTCCTGCTAATACCTCAGCAATATTTTCCAAGAAATCTGGTTGGCTGCTGTAAACTTCAAAAATCGATCGCCCGACAGTTGCACCTGGTTTGAGTCCCAAATTTTCTAATCCTTTCCCTGCTGCAAGGGTTAACTTGCCTTCTCTGTCTGTTGCCCACAGGAAAATTGGGGCACAACTGACAGCGGCGTGAAGGGTTTCGTTGGCTTGTTTGAGCCGATCGATTTCTGCGTGAAGCAGATCCTGGGTGGTTTTTAGTTCTACCGTTAGTCGATCGGCTTTTTGCTGCCAACTGGCAGCAGTATCGCATATTTCTGCGAGATTGCGGGAACGACAGATGGATTGGTTGCAGTGTGACATGGTTACTCTAGGGCGCACTGTATATTTAACCCTAGCCTATCTTTTAAGCATAAACTTTTTCAGTCAAATATTACAATTAGCAGGAATACTCATCCGACCCAGATGCGATATATTAAAGCTACTTTAAAGGATTCAGAAATTGCGGCTCGCTCAGGCTTTTCGGCGACAGTTCACAAATTGATAATAAGCTGAATAATGCCTGCCAGTCGGTATTTTTACGGTAACTCTTTGTAGTAGTGCAAAAATAAGTTCCGCGATTTTCGGCTTGCACAATAACTGGGATTATAAATTTATTATATTTGTTTGCGTAGATTCACGCACCGAGGAATCTAGAATCTGGTATTTGTAAATATAGCCAGCGCCTGAATGGTTAGGAGGTACTTAATTTGTGAAAATCATGAGGTCGATTCTCTCTTGTTTCTGCCTTCTGCCCTATTCCCTATGCCCTATTCCCTATGCCCTATTCCCTATTCTCTATTCTCTATTTCTTCCATCCGCTACATCCGTGGAGCGAATCCGTTGCCGAACTTCCTTCTTTCTTCAATTAACTCCCCAAATTTTGACAGTTTTATCTAAACTGCCGCTGGTAATAGTTTCACCATCGCTGCTAAAAGTAAGACAAGTAACAGAGTTTTGAGGTCCGCTGAGAGTGTGAATATGTTCGCCGGTACTGGCATTCCAAAATTTGATATGACCATCGGCACTAGCACTAAAAACAGTGCGTCCGTCTGGACTAAATGTGATCGCATTTATCGAGTTAAAATGCCCTCCTAAAGTGATTGAACTATCTGGATTCGATAGCTGCCGCAGTTGAATATTTCTGTCCCAGCCGCCAGTAGCCAAAGTCTGCCCGTCTGGACTGAAAGCCAGACAATTCGCATAACCCTTAATTGTTTGGGAGCACTCTCTGCTGCGGAGGTTCCACAGCTTAATTGTACCGTCAGAACTGCTGCTAGCGAGAGTTTGTGCGATCGGGCTAAAAGCAAGACTAACAATTCCTGCTTTATGAGCTCCCCAAGTTAAAAGATTGCCAAAGGTACAGATTAACTTTCCCGTCTCTAAATTCCAAATTTTGATAGTAGTATCTGCCGAACCGCTGGCGATAACTTGACTGTCGGGACTGACCACAACTGCGCTAATTTCCGCTTCATGTCCGAGGGAAGTATGCTGCAATTCTCCTCCCTGCCAAATTTCGATCGCGCGGTGTTTCGGAGTATTTCTGCTCCTCACAAACACTTCACTTTCTTGGCAAAGGACAAAAGTTTCTTGAGCGCGGGGATACTTGTCAACAGTATAGAGTATTTCTCCTGTATCTACATCGCAAATTCTAATTATTTTTCCGTGCAAACTCGCCGTGCGATCTCCTCCGGGACTAATCGCAACATTTGTCCCAGTTTTGACGGTGCGGATGCAGTCAAAAAGCTTGTAAGGCACGAAGTCTTTTAAAGCTTGGCGCACTAGAGGTTCTGTCCTCGATCGCAAAATTAAATAAGCAACTCGCTGCACTTCTGCTGCGGGGTCAAGCAGCCCCTCAATTGCTAAATTTAAACCAGCGCCTCCGTATTTAGGAGCATCTTTAACAGCGGCAATCCGCGACTCGATACTAGGGCTGCTGAAGCGCTGCTTGACCCCAGCGATGCCTCCCAAAACTGCGCCGGCGATCGGGATTTGACTTTGGCCGCCGAGGACGGCATCATATTCTCTGGGTTGGTTAGGATTGTCGGCCATAATAGGATTTTAGATTTTAAATTTTAGATTTGAAGAATTGGAGGATTGAAGAAAGCGAACTCACGGATGAATCTGGGGAATTGTTATCGGATACTATGTTTTTAATTTCTGCACAGATGAATCCGGAAGCTTGTAACCTGGCTGCTTTCGCTGACGCTCAAGCCTGGTTTAATATAGCAACTTATAACTTATTGACTGTTGCACTTTATAGTATTATAATCAAATTAGCGTTTCACACAAAAATCCGAAAGTGATATGTCACACTTCACAACTATCAAGGTTCAGATCAAGAACGGCGAACTGCTACATCAAGTGTTGGAAGAGTTGGGTTATCAAGTAGAGTCCAATGTGCAGGTACGGGGTTATCGGGGTGACAAAACTAATGCCGAGTACGTGATTCGGCAATCCAATGGTTACGATTTGGGTTTTCGTCGCAACGGAGAGGATTACGAATTGGTGGCGGATTTTTGGGGCGCTCGAATTAATCAGCAGGATTTTGTCAATTCAATTAGTCAAAAATACGCGCGCAAAAGTTTGATGGCGGCGGTGCAGTCAGAGGGTTTTCATGTAGAAGAAGAGGAAACTTTGGCAGATGGAACGCTGAGAGTTGTAGTGGGTAGATGGGTTTAAGACTCGCGCTTGATTAACTCGTTTTTAGGTATCAAGAGGAATCACCATGTGGCGATCGGCGATCGTACTAATTATCCTGGCGCTTGTAGTTGGCATTGTTGGCGCGATCGCCCTTGGAGCATACCGCTGGCATCTGGGTACCAAGGAACTGCGAGCGAATCTGGAAGCTGCACGCTTGCCGATTAAACCTCTGACATTTGATGCGCGGGAAATCGCGGATTTACCCCAGCCCGTGCAGCGCTACTTTCGCGCGGTGCTCGAGGATGGACAACCGCTAATTGCAACAGCGCGGGTTTCCCACGAAGGCACGTTTAACATGAGCGAAACCGCAGAAAAATGGAGTGCTTTTAACTCAACTCAACTGGTAATTACTCAACGCCCTGGCTTTGATTGGGACGGGCGAATTGCCATGATGCCCGGTATCAATGCGTTTGTTCATGATGCCTACATTTCTGGCGAAGGCATCCTCCATGCGGCGCTGCTTGGCCTGGTGACTCTGGCGGATATCCGCGGCACTCCAGAAGCTGCACAAGGGGAACTGATGCGCTTTTTCGCGGAGGCTGCTTGGTATCCGACGAGACTGCTGCCGAGTCAGGGTGTTCGCTGGGAGGCGATCGACAATTCTTCGGCCAGAGCAACGCTACAGGATGGCGACACCGCTGTTTCCCTGGATTTCCGCTTTGATGAAGCAGGGCTAATCGCCACTGTCCGCGCCGAGGCCCGCGCCCGTACAGTTAACGGGGGGCTGGTGTTTGCGCCCTGGATTGGCCGCTTCTGGGACTACGAATTGCGAGACGGTATGCGGATTCCGCTCTCCGGTGAGGTGGCGTGGCAACTGCCTGATGGCTCGCTATTGCCCTACTGGCGCGGCCGCATCACGAATATTGCCTATGAGTTTGCACGATGATTCTAGTTTGTGTTGTAGGGTACCCCGAATCCTGAGATTTTCCGAGGTATTTGATGGGAAAAATCTGATAATTAGAGTACACAGGTAAACGGCTATTAGCAAAAAAAGTTAATTACCATGAACATTACAGAACTCAAGACAGCAGTAAGGGAACTTCCAGAAAATGAACTCGCAGAGTTTTTTGAATGGCTTGAAGAGTTCCAAGCAGCTCTCGCCGATCGCCAGTGGATCGATGGTGTACGAGTTAAGATAGATGCTGCTGTTGCCATGTCCGAACATACTCCACCGATTGACGGCGAAACCTTTATTGCAAGGATTTGCGATCGTTTTCGGCAAATACGCGAGACTCAACATCGAAACGCAGATTTTCCCGAGCGCCACTTGCCAGGAGCGAGCGACGCGATATAGTCAGAGCAAACAGGTAAACGAATATTAGGAAAAAAAGTTAATTACCCATGAACATTACAGAACTCAAGACAGCAGTAAAGCAACTTCCACAGAATGAACTCGCAGAGTTTGTCGAATGGTTTGAAGAGTTCCAAGAATCTCTTTGGGATAGGCAAATTGAAGATGATTTGAAAGCAGGCAAATTTGACCTCTTGATTCGACAAGCAGAACAAGCATTTAGTGAAGGAAAGTGTAGGGAAATTTGAAGCATTTCACAACACCTGAATTTTGGGAATATTACCGTCAACTGCCGATCGAAATTCAAGAATTGGCGGACAAAAACTATGAATTGCTTAAGGCAGATCCGAAGCATCCATCACTGCGCTTCAAGCAGATTGGCACGTTATGGTCTGTAAGAGTAGGACGAAGAAACTACAGGGCGTTAGGTTTTGACAAGCCAGAAGGGGTTTTGTGGTTTTGGATAGGTTCTCATAGTAATTATGATGGGATTCTCGATCGTAAATAGCGCAAACTTACTCATCTAAGTCCACCTGTTTAACCTGCTCTAAATGTATATCTAGCGCTTCTGCAATTTGCTCGTCGCTCAAGCCAAACTGCCGTAATTTATCAATTGTTTCAATCTTAGTTGGATTTTTGGTTTCTTCCTGCAAGTCGGGAGTTTCCGGCTGACTTTCATCTGGGGTAGGAGTAGAGGGGTTAGGACAATTATTGACGTAGCTAATTCTGTTATTTTGAAATTTATTATTTTTCCCAAGATTTATATTCTGATTTATCTGTCTTTCAAGAACAGATTCAAGATTACTTTTTTTCACTTGTTCGCCAAATACCTCAGATAACATTTGCAAAAGTTCGTGACTAGCCTTTTTAACGTGCTGAGAGCTATAACCATAAGTTTCTGCAACATCAGCATACTTTTTACGATTCAGTATTCCAGCGATAATTTTCCGCTGCAAGTTATTTAGATGTTTTCCTGTGTTGGCGCAGACAGATCGATCGACAAATTGCAATATCTGAGGACTGTCCATAGGTGGGATGGTGGGATAATTTTAGTTACTATACCAAACTTTTTCCAACTTTTTCCAACTTTTTTGTCTCGCATCCCAATTTTAGGAAGTTCCAACTTTTTCCAACTTTTTTTCCTTTACAGGGTTGGTGCGATCGGTCTAGCATGGATGAGTCCGACACAAGCATCTTACTACACAAGCATCTTACTACAGTGTTTGCCAATCAGCTTAAACCCTTTTCTAGCTAAGCCTTTACGCTGCTTGTTATTCCGTCAGCAACCATAAGTTTCCTGTACCACAAATTAACTGTCGAAAAGTTCGGAAATGCAGTTTGCGCCGATGTATAGATATTTAAGGCATGATAAAAATTCGTTAGAAGGAAGTAACTAGGTGAAATCTAAGTGGACTGTTTATATCGGTATTTCGCTCTCTGTTTTAGCTATTATAGTAGCTGTAACCACTCCCGAAGTTCGTTATCGTTTGGGACTTGAGACTAATCCATCTCCTAAAAATGCTGAAATCAAAGAGGTTCCTGCTCCTAAAGATGCTGAAATCAAAGAGGTTCCTGTCATGGTGAGAACTGAATCTTTAGAACCTCTTGCAAGTGTTAACGTTGAATTTACATCGCAGAGAGGGCCAGCGACAGGATTAACTGATTCAAATGGCTACATCATAGTAAAAATACCTAGCACAAGAGATTTACAAATCACGCTGAGGAAAGAGGGGTTTGAAACAATTAGTGAGACAGTAGATATAAAAGAAGATTCAGTCTTAACAAAAAAGTATATATTAAAAAAAAACCAAATAAAGGCTGATTTAAGAAGTTGCCGTGCAAACACTTGCACAGGACGTGCTCCCAAAAATATTTGCGATCAAGACATGAGTATTTACACTACCGAACTCGTAAGTTTTCCAGAGTTAGGAGAAAAGTTCAAGAATCTAAATCTTGAGATAAAATACTCCGATAAATGTCATGCTCGTTGGGTCAAGATGCCAACAGTGCCTGGTGCAACGATTTATTTTGAGGGCAAAGATGGTGCAAAGACTTACTTTGATGGCACAGATAAAAAACCATATCCGTCTCTGCGTATGCAAGATGATTATCCAGAACCTCAAGTTACCGGTATGTTGTCTGGAGATATACCATATACTCGAGCTTGCGTAAGTCGTCCAGGAAAAGATCCTCAATGTACAAGTCCTGAATAAAGATGAGCGATCGCCCTAACTCAAAAAAACAAAAGGCGATCGCCTGCCTCTATGTTTGTGAAGCCGATCAGCTTAAACCCTTTTCTCACTTAGATTTTACGCTGCTTGTTTCCCCGTCAGCAACCATAAATTTCCTGTATTACAAATTAATTATCGAAAAGTTCGGAAATTCCGTTTGCACCGATGTATGGATATTTAAGGCATGATAAAAAATTAGTTAGAAGGAAGTAACTCTGTGAAATCTAAGTGGACTGTTTATATCGGTATTTTGCTTTCAATTTTAGCTATTATAGTAGCTGTCACGACTCCCGAAGTTCGTCGCTTTTTCGGATTTGAAACTAATCAATCTTCTAAAGATGCTGAGATGAAAGAGGTTGACCTTAGTGTTCAAACGGAATCTCTACAACCTCTTTTAAGTGTTAACGTTGAATTCAAATCGCAGGGAGCACCAGCGACAGCACTCACAGATTCAAATGGCTACGCCAAAATTAAAATACCTAGCACAAGAGATGTACAAATCACGCTGAGGAAAGAGGGATTTGAAACAAGTAGTCAGATAATTGATCTAGAAAAAAATCCAGTTTTAACAAGGACGTATATGTTAAAGAGTATCTCAGCCTCAACGTCGCAAACACCTCCTGATAAACCAACTCCTGTCCCAGTTAGCCCTACTCCTACGGAATCTTCACCTAATCCACCCTCTCCTATCTCGGCGAAGCCACCAAAAGTCGAGTGTAAAATTTTTGGTAATAGCATCTTCAGTGATGGCGAATACACAGAGATAATTCCTGTTGCAAATAAAGCCGAGCAATCTGTATCAAGATTATATGTTACTAGAGACAATCCTCGGTCGATTTTGTGTAAAATTCAGAAAAATTTTGGTGAGCTTCCTTTAGCATATGCCTTACCTGAAAATTCGCGATTGGATAGTATAGTAGCTAAAGTCTACATTGACGGAAAGTTACGAAAGAATGTTGATTTAAATCGTGGTGAAGCATTGAGGGAAAAAATAGACATCACAGGTGCTTCTACATACAAAGTGGAGTTTAGTCTGCCTGATAACTCCGACAAAGGTGATAATATTTATGTTCTTGAAAAGTAGCATATTGATCTAAGCAGAAGCTAAAAGTAAACAGCTTGTCACTGCAAATGCGATCGCCCTAACCAGAAAACCAAAGTGCGATCGCCCGCAACTACCAAATCGTTTCAACGTAAGGAATATCATACGCCCGCGCGATCGCAACTAAAATGCGATCGCGCCTATTTTTGCCAAGCTCCCCTGGAAGTTGCAATTACTACGCTAAGCTGCTACCGTTAACATAGACGCATCGTAGGAAAACAACTGATGACACTAACAGAATTACTCCCTACAATTAGACAACTGTCTGCGATCGAGAAACGAGAGTTAATCCGCATTCTAATGGCGGAAGAAGATATCATTGAGGATATTTCCCCTTTGGAACCTTACAAGATTTACTACCTACCAACACCCTACGATACTTTTGGTGCTGGTGCAGCTTTGATGCAGGCAATGAATTTGGCTAACAACAATGAAAACTGAGTATTATGCGATTCCAATACTCTACCAATGACCCCTCTCAAGATGAGTTTGATAGCTTACCCCGCATTCCCTTGATTCTGCACCACAATAACCAGGGAGTCGAAGTTGTTGGGTTAGTAGATAGCGGTGCAACCGTGAATGTATTGCCTTACCAAATAGGAACTCAGCTTGGCTTAGTTTGGGATGACAGTAAAGCCATTATTCGACTTGCTGGTAACATTGGTAATCAACCAGCGATGCCAGTATTTTTCATGGCTGAAATAGGGGAGTTTGCTCCGGTAAGATTAGTATTTGCTTGGGCAAAAAGTGACAGCGTATCATTGATTCTGGGACAGACAAATTTCTTCTTAGAATTTGACGTTCACTTTTATCGTTCTCGGCTTGAGTTCGATATTGAGTTGAAGCGTTAATGTCCACTATAATTTATTTGCGATGTGGTGTGCAGCTAGAGCTCATCGATCGCCCTAACCAGAAAACCCAAGTGCGATCGCCCGCAACTACCAAATCGTCTCAACGTAAGGAATATCATACGGCCGCGCGATCGCATCTTAGTTTCGATCGCGCGGCAATTGCTCGATCGCCTGGATGATGCAACTATCAGTCAAACAACCGGACTCACTATTGAGGATGTGCGGAATTTGCGATCTGCTCGAAATTAGAGCCAAGTTATCCACCTGCTTTCAGCCACCCAAAAACCTGCTCCACTGTCAAATCTAATGTTAAAAAACTTGGCACGGGCAACCGATCTTGTCCCGTTAACTCAACTGGTTCTCGTCCGGGAATAAATGCTAAAATAAACCGTTCCTCTGGATCGATTAACCATCCGAGCTGAGTCCCGTATTTCAAACAGTGTAAAATATTACTAATCACCTTAGTTGCTTTCTGGTCTGGGGATAAAATTTCTACTGTCCAGTCGGGATGAAATTCAAAGGAATTCGGAACTTCGCCATCGGCTTCAAAAGTGATTCTTTCCCAAGCAAATACTGTAGCATCAGGTACAATAGAACGCCCGCCAAAAGTACAGCGCAATTCAGGAAAAGCAAGAGCAATTCGTTCTGTTTCCGCAACTAGATTAACAGCGTTGCAAAACTTGAGTTGCAAACGAGAATGTTTGCCTTGAGGCATAATCTTTTGGTGAATGCGTCCGTTAATAAATTCACTTGCAGGTTGAGTTTCCGGTAGTTTGAGGAAAGCTTCGAGAGTGAGAGAAAAGGGAAGTGCTGCTGTCATCGCTTTGAATTCGGTGTCATTGCCACTCTGCCATAATTTTATCATTAACTCTATTCTGTGTTTGTAGATCGATCGACCTCACCCTCACCCTCATCCTCCAAAATCTCACCCCAATAGCGCTGCACAAACTCCCGCGCTGCATCTATATCGAGCAACTTTAACGCCACAACCATCTTGACAAGCGTGTTGACCGTTGGATCTATCAACTCATTAAACCAACGATAGACAACAGAACTTCGCACACCCATTGCGATCGCCAATTTGTTTTGGCTAATGCCATAGGTGTTCAGCACCTCTCTCAGAACTCGACCAGCTTTTCCCATGCACCCCATGATGCCATACCAAGTCCGGCTTAAATACTCCCTTTATTTCTTAGTCTGCGGAGGCAGACTTCGTTTGACAAGAAGCGGTTTCAACCGCCTCCTTCATAAACCAAGTAACTTTCCCAAAAAACCCTACCTCAAAAACAACTTATACGCCGGATTCTGACTCTCATCCCCATACTGATAGCCCAGCGTATCCAAAAAAGCCTGCCATTCCTGCATCTCATCCGGCGGCACCTGAATTCCCACTACAATTCGCCCGTAATCTGCGCCGTTATTTCGATAGTGAAAAACGCTGATATTCCAGTTAGGACTCATCGAACCGACAAACTTCATCAACGCACCCGGACGTTCGGGAAATTCAAAGCGATAAAACAATTCATGATTCGCCAGCATCGAACGCCCGCCCACCATATGCCGCACGTGCAACTTCGTTAATTCATCATCAGTTAAATCCAAAGTCTTGAAGCCACAATCTTCAAAACTTGCGGCTATCTTCACCGCATCCGCACGGTTTTGAATTTGTACGCCGATAAAAATATGTGCCTCTTTCTCATCCGCAATTCGATAGCTAAATTCAGTTAAATTGCGTTTGCCCAGACATTCGCAAAACCTGCGGAGACTTCCCGGTTGTTCGGGAATTGTGACTGCAAAAATGGCTTCGCGGCGTTCGCCAAACTCGGCTCTTTCTGCTACAAAACGCAGCCTATCGAAATTCATGTTCGCGCCGCAAGCCACAGCAATTAACGTTTCTCCTGCGATTTGTTCCCGTTCCACGTAAGCTTTCGCACCTGCGATCGCCAAAGCGCCGGCAGGTTCTAAGATCGATCGCGTATCTTCAAAAACATCCTTAATCGCCGCGCAAACATCATCCGTATCCACCAAAATAATCTCATCCACATACTCCTGACACAACCGAAAAGTTTCCTCCCCCACTTCGCGCACAGCAACGCCGTCAGCAAATAAACCCACCTGCGACAAACGCACCCGTTTACCGGCTTTCAGCGATTGATTCATGGCATCGGAATCCACCGGTTCGACGCCGATAATCTTAATTTCCGGCCGCAACCGCTTGACATAGGCCGCAATTCCCGAAATCAATCCACCGCCACCAATTGCCACAAAAATCGCGTGAATTGGTTTTTGATGTTGCCGCAGAATTTCCATGCCGATCGTACCCTGTCCAGCAATCACGTAGGGGTCATCAAAAGGGTGAATAAAAGTCATACCTTTTTCCGCCTCTAATTGACGCGCAAAAGCGTAAGCATCATCGTAAGCATCCCCATGCAAGACTACCTCTCCACCACGGGCTATCACCGCATTTACCTTCACCTGCGGCGTCGTTACGGGCATGACTATGATCGCACGAGTCCCCAGGTGGCGGGCGGCGAGAGCGACTCCTTGGGCGTGGTTGCCCGCGGAAGCTGCAATGACACCTTGTGCTAGCAAATCCGGCGACAGTTGCGCCATTTTGTTATACGCACCCCGCAGCTTGAAGGAAAACACCGACTGCATATCCTCTCGCTTCAGCAAAAGTTTATTGTTGAGCCGTGCTGATAGATTCGGGGCGCATTCTAGGGCAGTTTCTTGAGCAACATCGTAGACGCGGGCGGTGAGGATTTGTACTAGGTAATCGCAAAGCATAGGGTTAGCAGGTTGGTTGATGCCGGATGGTGGGATAATTGTACGGCACTTGTGTTAGTATTTTGCGGGGAATTGGCGATCCTCTTCGAGGGCTGCGCTAACGGGCGATCGCAAGTTTTTAATAATAACTTTTCGCTTTGGAACATAAAAAGCCTGAAGACTATGAATAATATTTCGTTTTGACCGTTTCCCCGGTTATAAAATCCGGTTTGTGAGCGTATTAGTCCGTAATCCTTGATTTAGTATGTAAATTCATGAACGTACAAATTACAGATTTGCGTGCGGTTGACGAGCCAAAAATTCAACAGGTAGCTAAATTAATAGTTGAAGGTTTTAAAGAGCATTGGCCCCATGCTTGGCCCGATATAAAATCTGCTTTGCAAGAAGTGCAAGAATCTTTGGAACCGGATCGCATCAGTCGAATTGCTGTCGGCGACAACAATCAAGTTTTGGGATGGATTGGCGGGATTAAACAGTATGACGGTAATGTTTGGGAACTGCACCCGCTGCTAGTGAGAACAGAATTTCGCGGACAAGGAATTGGTCGATCGCTCGTAGCTGATTTAGCAGCAGAAGCTAAAAACCGGGGAGGGATCGTGCTGTGGGTGGGCACCGACGACGAAGACAATCAAACCACTCTTTCAGGCATCAATCTTTATCCTAACGTTTGGGAACACGTCGCCAAAATTATACCACTTCTCCAAAAATATGCTACAATAGCACTTCTAGCAAAAGGACGATTGTATGAAAGTAAATTACCAAGA
>NZ_JAUBPW010000162.1:0-1483 GCF_036700965.1 Microcoleus sp. Pol8_D6
TTATGTTCAACTAAGCAAATCAAAAATTATTTTGCTCACTGCTGTTACTGTACCTCTTAGTCACGCAAAGTGCTGTAATAAATACATCAAAGTCCCCTATAGCCTCATCATGTCCGAGAGTTCTGCTTGTATGAATGGCAACTACTCTCTTAGCATCATCTGGGTCTAAGCGATCGCTTGGAGGAACTGGCTCCACTTCTGGGATGCTAATCACTGTTCCAGGTGATGCTCCAGGTACTAACCTTAATCTGGTGATTCTAGTTTCAAACTCAGGCCCTGCTGGGTCTAAACCAGGGATGCGATTTAGTTCGTTGCCTGTGAGTTCTTTATATTTAGCACCAGCGAAACCTGATACATGAGCACCTAAACTGTGACCGATTAATTCTGTTTTGTTAGGATCTATACCCTGTTTATTGAGAAACTGTGCTATTTGATTACCTACCTCTCTCGTGTTCTGTGCTGGTATGACATACCCGCCGAGTCCTTGAGGTTTAGCCCCTTCTTCCCAATCTACTAAAATAATGTTTGCATTGGCATTTTCTGGTTGACTTCGCAGAGCTATAGCTATCTCTGATAATGAAGGGGCATAATTATTCCCCTGGTTCCCGCCAGTATTTTGAAAACCATGAGTAATTACATAAGTTTTTTGATTAGTGTCTATGCTTCTAATGGGTTGATTGCTGAGGATTGATAGAGGAGAGTTTAAAATTATAGAACCATCTGATCCCAGAGTGCTAGGGATAGATGCGACTATTTTATTCTCATCCTTATTACCCCATACATTGAAATTCACATTAACCATAATTCAAACTCCTCACAAATAGATTTACGTCAAAACCAGCAAAGCCCGCCTTGCAAGCCTTCCTAGATATCTATCAGGGCGTTCATCTGCTGTTTATGCAGTTCGCCCTGTTTTTGTAATAAAACTTTACATTGCTCCCAACAGCAGATCGGCCGTATCCCCGATCGCCCGTCAGATGCACCGTCAAACGTAGCTGACAGCCAAAAACATCATTTCACAATACTCCACAATCCTGAATCTGTATAGGCTTAACGGCTCACCATTTGGCTCAACATCAAAGGCTCACTTGGCTCATTTGGCTCATTTGGCTCACCAAATCATGTAACATTATTTACTAAGGCAAAGTTTCCGTAGAGGAGTAGCAATGGCAGGTTTGCTCAGAGCATCCGAAGAAGGGCTAAAAATCATTGACATGGTAAGACGCAATCTCGGATGGAATAAAGCAGATGAGCTCTGGTGTCAGGCTGCTCTCACTTCAAAAGCAACTTTAAAGCGATTTTGGACGCAGCAACCAATTAGACGAGAGACTTTTATACACATTTGCAAAGCTGTAGGTGTGAAAAACTGGCAAGACATTGTTGCGCGAGAAATTCAAGAACCAGAATTATACCAATTCTCCAAAATTATGCTACAGTATTTAGTGCCGATAGAATATAATCCCATCCCGTGATAGATGCGATT
>NZ_JAUBPW010000163.1:0-1464 GCF_036700965.1 Microcoleus sp. Pol8_D6
GATGATTTACTAAACGAATATAATAACGAAAATACGGGGTTTTAATGGATAAATACTCGTATCGGTTTACTATTGCCAGTTTGAATGTTTCCGTGATGATGTTGGTGGCTGCTGGGATAATTCTAATTTTTCAAAAAGAAAATGCAACAGCGTTAATTCCTTTCTTAGCGCCAATTCTAACTTTATTGGGCGGTTTGTTGGTCTCCCCCCCAAAGTCGCAGTCAAATGACTATAGACAAAGCTAGAAAACTTTTAGAAATCGCTAATCCTAGTAAATCTCAATTGGTAGATTGTCTAGAAGATTTATGTAAAGAGTACGGATACATACAGGGCATGACTATTGGCAACTTGCGAGATTTGGTATCGGGACGCAAAACGCTTGCAGAAATTCAAGATTTAATAGAACAAATTAAACATAGAATAAAATGCACAAATTAATTTTTACAATGCAATTAGCCGAATCAATTAGTTTAATTTACGGCAACTTGCAACTTATTTATCCTAATAACGAGACAGTCGACTATTTGGCAACGAGCGGCTGCGCGAATTGGCAGCGCCCTGGTGATGAATGGATAAGGGGAAAAGGCCCGATTCCTGCGGGCGAATATCAAATTCCCACAGATGGGTATTGGTTAGATACCCGTGGCGTTGAGGGATTGTTTTTTCATATCACGCCCGACCCTGTGGTTTCGAGTAAAGGAATTCGGGCAGAACTTGGGATTCACTTTGACGCAAACGTTCCGGGCACAAGCGGGTGCATCGGATTGATTCGAGAATTGGGATGGCGGCGTTTGTGCGATCGGCTCGCGTCGATCGCAAACCTCGGCATCAAAAGCTTGCCGCTAACTGTGAAATACTGACATTTGCTATATGTAATGTTGTAAAAAAGCTGCATCAACACTACATATAGCGTTGTTAATCCCTGGTAGGGTTTTAGGTTGGTTGCAACCTAGAAGCTCTACGCCGCAACCTAACGATGGGGCAGTTGCTACTTTCAATCCCTGGTAGGGTTTTAGGTTGGTTGCAACAAGTGAGTGCCAGTGAGGAGCCTAAACCCTTACGCTTTCAATCCCTGGTAGGGTTTTAGGTTGGTTGCAACTTAAGGGTTGCGACTGTGTGCTTAATGCTTCTTCTTTCAATCCCTGGTAGGGTTTTAGGTTGGTTGCAACCCAAGTCTCATCTCATGAAATAATTCACTTGCCTTTCAATCCCTGGTAGGGTTTTAGGTTGGTTGCAACAAGCGATCGTCCGACTTGCTGTTACGAGCTTAAATCTTTCAATCCCTGGTAGGGTTTTAGGTTGGTTGCAACTGCTGGTATGTAAGAAGCTTGCAATATAAGGTTTTCAAGGTTCGTTTGCGTCTGTCTGCAATCAATATACCATTTGGGCGATCGCCTGTTGGCATTTTTTGATGGGAGGCTGACATCCCCCAAGACTTGTACAGCGCAAGGTTATTGCCAGCCA
>NZ_JAUBPW010000164.1:0-1453 GCF_036700965.1 Microcoleus sp. Pol8_D6
CTTTCATTAGGTTTGATTACACAATGATATTTCATTATTATTGATTGTACCTCATTACAGCGGGAACCGCTGTATGTCAAATTTAAAAAAGCTTTGGGGCAAGAGACTTAAAAATCTTTCCCTTTATCAGAAAGCGCAACAAATTGGTTTTGAGTATATCCTCAACCCCGACACTGGCGAACTACATCGTGTTGGTCTGGATAATTTTTGGGGTTCTCACAATCTCGCAGATGCAAACCTAAGCCTTTTCATTGGTCTTAATGATATTGGGATTATACCAGTTGACGTTTTTCCTGATTGCAAAATACTTCCCGTTTACGATATTGATACTGGCGAAATGATTGGAAGCTATACCCTCAATAAATGTAGTCACTGCTTTAGAAAATAAACTTACTTCTTTAAAAGGCATTGGGAACTTGGGCATAATCAAAAAATTCTGAGGACAGACGCATGACGTATAGGCTGTTTGAAATCCCATCTGAGAGCGGTAATCATGCAGATGTTGTCTGGGCTGATCCCAGTAGTAGCGATCGCAATGCCTATACCCATTTAGCCTATACAATCGAAACAACTGACAGCGAAAACAGCGTACTAGATGGGCGAGGTATCCGCTTCAAAAACTTACGCCGACGGGGAATGATTAAAGAAAAATTTCCCCACTTCTTTTTACGTCTCAAGGAAGGCCGTGCTTACTATGTAGGCGAAAGCGTCCTCGAAAACAATGAGCTAAAGCATCAGCATCATATTAAAACTGTTCTAAGGTTGGGTGCATTAGAGCTACTTGCAAATATCTATTCTGGGCGGATTACCGCTAGTGACAAAGATCCTTTTCCTCATCAACTAGCATTACAACAGTATGTTAAGAATCATGAATCTCGCATTAAGCGAATTCTGATCGCCGACGAAGTAGGTTTAGGTAAAACAATTGAAGTAGGTTTAATATTAAGAGATAAGCTGATTGCACAAAAAGATGATTTGTGTTGTCTTTATCTAACTTCTGGTGGGTTAACAGAAGATGTTAGAGATAAACTGCGTAGTGTGATTAAAGATTCTGGTGATGGAAGCATTATTAGCGTTGTAGATTCTTTTAGAGAATATGGCGATAGCATTAGCCAAAAAGGTATTCGGATTGCTAGTATGCACGCTGCTAGACGATATCACAATGATAATAAAAAGCTACCTAAAGGAGTTAAACCAAATATCATCATCATTGATGAATGTCATCACTGTGCCAGCAATGCTAACCTCAATGAAGAGTCACCTGTAAAATCGGCAATTGATACAACACAAGCTTATAAAACTGCATATCAGATAATCGCAGGTGAGTTTTGGAAAGACTCCGAACCGCCAGAGCTAGTTATCTTGATGAGTGCTACGGGTGCATCTCAGTTTTGCAAATACATCAAGTGGAAAGTTGACCATTGAGATAAGCACAGCGCAGAGAAAGGATAGA